>NZ_JBRREA010000134.1:0-219 GCF_056759975.1 Stenotrophomonas sp. STEN031 | reverse complement strand
AGCAGCGTTTTGTACATTGCGGCCCAATTGACGGTAGCGGGGACATCGGCGGCAGCCTGACGCCACAGATCGGCGATCCGGCGCTGCACCATAAGGATCAACTGGTCTGTGGTGGTGAACAGGCAATACCGAAGAAAGCATGCGACCTCCACGGTGCGCGCTGGCTCTTTGATCTTGGCTCCGGCTGAGGGCGGCCTGGAGACAAGTCGGCGCGCGTAG
>NZ_JBRREA010000133.1:0-220 GCF_056759975.1 Stenotrophomonas sp. STEN031 | reverse complement strand
GGTGATCGAAAGCTGCAAGGACATCAACAAGAGACACACTTGGTGCCTCTAGAAGGCGGTTTTCGATCAGTTCGCGTAGCTGCGTGACTTGGCCTGCCATTTGCGCTCTCTGAATCGCCCCGGCTTCTCCGGAGGCCATTTCGTTTGAGTCACGCCGCGATGGCGTGACCCGTGTTGCCGGCGTAGTACGCCGCCTCCGCTTCCGCCGGGGGTATGTTGC
>NZ_JBRREA010000132.1:0-220 GCF_056759975.1 Stenotrophomonas sp. STEN031 | reverse complement strand
CTACGCGCGCCGACTTGTCTCCAGGCCGCCCTCAGCCGGAGCCAAGATCAAAGAGCCAGCGCGCACCGTGGAGGTCGCATGCTTTCTTCGGTATTGCCTGTTCACCACCACTGAATCGCCCCGTCTTTCCCGGAGGCTCCAAACCTTGAGAGGATGGAGCCATGAGCAACAGATTGACGAGGTACGCACCCGAGGTGCGTGAGCGGGCGGTGCGGATGGT
>NZ_JBRREA010000131.1:0-221 GCF_056759975.1 Stenotrophomonas sp. STEN031 | reverse complement strand
AGCAGCGTTTTGTACATTGCGGCCCAATTGACGGTAGCGGGGACATCGGCGGCAGCCTGACGCCACAGATCGGCGATCCGGCGCTGCACCATAAGGATCAACTGGTCTGTGTGAATCGCCCCGGCTTCTCCGGAGGCCATTTCGTTTGAGTCACGCCGCGATGGCGTGACCCGTGTTGCCGGCGTAGTACGCCGCCTCCGCTTCCGCCGGGGGTATGTTGC
>NZ_JBRREA010000130.1:0-223 GCF_056759975.1 Stenotrophomonas sp. STEN031 | reverse complement strand
CCCCCCCCCCCCCCCCCCCCCCCCCCCCCCCCCCCCCCCCCCCCCCCCCCCCCCCCCCCCCCCCCCCCCCCCCCCCCCCCCCCCCCCCCCCCCCCCCCCCCCCCCCCCCCCGCCCCCCCCCCCCCCCCCCCCCCCCCCCCCCCCCCCCCCCCCCCCCCCCCCCCCCCCCCCCCCCCCCCCCCCCCCCCCCCCCCCCCCCCCCCCCCCCCCCCCCCCCCCCCCC
>NZ_JBRREA010000129.1:0-262 GCF_056759975.1 Stenotrophomonas sp. STEN031 | reverse complement strand
ATCGAAGACCCCAAGGCCATTCGCGCCATCCTCGCCCACTTCGAGAAACACGGCGCGCTGGAGCAAGCGCACTACCGGCCCGCAGCGCGCGCGCCGCCGCCGGCCGCGTGACGAGGTGCCGGCCACACAGCCGGCAGCCAAGCCAGAGTCGGATCCGATGCGGCCACGACCCCGCAGGGCTGCGCTCGGCCCTGTGCCGGGATTCGGTGAGAAATGGCTACGCACTGAGCCGCTGCGCGGCCCCGCGATGTCGAAAACCCAC
>NZ_JBRREA010000128.1:0-426 GCF_056759975.1 Stenotrophomonas sp. STEN031 | reverse complement strand
GCAGCCTAAGCTGTGCGAGAGTAGGTCATCGTCAGGGTTTTTATCCGCAAACCCCGCTGCTCATGCAGCGGGGTTTGTCTTTTTATGTAAGCCAGGGGTTTTTGAGCCTGGGTTAGCTCAACAACTTCACGAAGAACGTCAAGTTCATCAAATAAGGTGTTGACGGAAACAAAAAGCCTGCCATAATAGGCGGCTCGCTTCGACGAAAAGCCTTCGGGCTCAACCTTGAAGCCGCCGAGTCAACAACCTCTCAAAAAGGTGTTGACGAAGCAGAAAAGCCGGCTATAATGGGCGGCTCGCTACGACGGAAACGTTGCAGCCTACGAAGAAGGCGCTGAGGCCCGATTCGAAGTTCTTTGAAAGTATGCGCAGGTATCTTGTGAGGACGCCTGCAGGAATGGATGACTGTCCATCTTGCAGACGTTT
>NZ_JBRREA010000127.1:0-445 GCF_056759975.1 Stenotrophomonas sp. STEN031 | reverse complement strand
CCCCTCCCCGCCGCGTAGGGCCGAGCCACGCTCGGCAGGGGCTTTACCCGCAAAGCATCCATACACCAGGCCGCAAGCCGCAGAGCAGAACCCACCCCTCCCCAACCCTCCCCTTGCCTGCGGCAAAGGGAGGGAGCAGCAGCGGTAGTGCCGAGCCATGCTCGGCAGGGGCGTTACCCGCAAAGCATCCGTACACCGGGCCGCAAGCCGCAGAGCAGAACCTACCCCTCCCCAACCCTCCCCTTGCCTGCGGCAAAGGGAGGGAGCAGCAGCGGTAGTGCCGAGCCATGCTCGGCAGGGGCTTTACCCGCAAAGCATCCGTACACCGGGCCGCAAACCACAGACCAGAACCTACCCCTCCCCAACTCTCCCCTTGCCTGCGGCAAAGGGAGGGAGCAGCAGCGGCGGTAGTGACGCGCCAGGCGCCGCCGGCGGTGTAGCCGCC
>NZ_JBRREA010000126.1:0-533 GCF_056759975.1 Stenotrophomonas sp. STEN031 | reverse complement strand
GTTTTCATGCTTTTTAGCTCCGGTTCAGTTTGAAAGGGGTTTTGATGGGGTTGACTTTTGGCTAACATTGTGGGTTGCCTTGATTTCCCGTGATTTCAGTCAAACAGAAATCCGGATTTGCGCAAGAGCGAAAATATGGCTAAACGCCATTTATTCAGCGCGTGTTCAGGTTGTATTAGATTTTCATAAGAGAATCCCCCGGCTCGGGGCAGGAAATCCCCGACGCCCCGCAGCCAAGCGACTCCTAGGAAAGGGCAGGGCGCAGCCCTGGCCAGCAGCCAAGCCCGGATGGGGCCAGTTCCCATAAGTTCCCGGCAGGGAACTGGGTGGGAATCGCTTGGGAATCGCAAAACCCTTTGTTTTCAATGGCTTACGGCATTATTCCCGAGTTCCCGCAGTTCCCAGCAAAAAGACAGCAAACCGATACCAATAACGGCGAGTTAGGGATAGGGCTAGAGAGTTAGGGTAGGGCCAGTAACCCTCACCCCTAGGCGAGGTATTGAGGGCGTAGCCCTCAATACCTCGCCTAGGGG
>NZ_JBRREA010000125.1:0-635 GCF_056759975.1 Stenotrophomonas sp. STEN031 | reverse complement strand
CCCCTCGGGGGGGGGGGGGCCCGGGGGCCCACGCGACGGTGGTGGGCCCCCACCCCCCGCCAAAACACCCCACCCCCCCCCCCCCGCGGCGCCCCCCCCCCCCCCCCGCTCCCACAGGCAACCCACCGAACGGCAATCCGGGCATCTGATCAAGTCCTCCCGCACCAGCAACCAAGCAGGCTAGGCCTGCTGCGCAGGCGTCTCGGTATGGGCTGCCGCCAGCCACTTGCCGTCCTGCCTGACCCAGGTGGTGCTGTCAAAACAGGTCATCTCCTGCGGCTTGCCATCAACCTCGAAGCTCTGGCTGACCTTGTAGGTAGCAATGGCCACATTGTCGACGGGGAAAAACACCTGCTCATCGGAGAACGAAAAACCTGTGACACGTGCAGGCCCCTCCTCGGCCATCTTCATGTAATCGGCCGGACTGAAGTGATGCACGCCATACATGGCAACCATCGTCGCCTTGTCGGTCAGCAGCGCGGCAGCCTTGGCAGGTTGCTGGTCCAGCATGGCCTGCCAGAACGCAACTGAATCGCCCCGGCTTCTCCGGAGGCCATTTCGTTTGAGTCACGCCGCGATGGCGTGACCCGTGTTGCCGGCGTAGTACGCCGCCTCCGCTTCCGCCGGGGGTATGT
>NZ_JBRREA010000124.1:0-751 GCF_056759975.1 Stenotrophomonas sp. STEN031 | reverse complement strand
TCGAGAACGTCGAGATCTACTCAGACCAATCGAATATGCCCGTTGTCCGGCATCCTGGTCGCAAGTTCCCGGGATTGCTTGTGCAAGGCGACACTCTTCATGCGCTATGCGCCCAGTCTGCCGTGGCGCTCTCAGATAGTCCTGACGCAGTAGATGAGCTTCGTGACCTACACAGCACGCTGCTCGCTATGCTTGAGCACTATAAGTCCGTACTTGATGAGCATCAGATCAGCCTCCCTTTCGTGGAGACGCCTGATGCCTAACAGTTCATTCAAGCCGAACCCGCCACGCGGGTCGGCTTAATTCCGCAGTTAGGCCCATGACTATTTATGCCCTTCTGCCCGAGATTGATGCCGCAAGGCGGCGCGGCGCCATGGTTATTCTCAAGTGGGATGGAGAGAGGAACCAAAACGTCTCTACAGTCGTCATCACTCATCAACAGAGCGATTTCGTCTGGCGCAAGGACAGCGACAATGTGGTTACTGCACTGCACGAGGCAATAAAGGCGTTTGACGCCCACTGCCCGCCTTAAGCAATCCAGGTATCTTCAAATGGCTTCGACTAGTTATTGCGGGGCCTAACAGTTTATTCAAGCCGAACTCGCTTCGCGAGTCGGCTTAATTCCGGAGTTAGGCTTTAGAGTGAATCGCCCCGTCTTTCCCGGAGGCTCCAAACCTTGAGAGGATGGAGCCATGAGCAACAGATTGACGAGGTACGCACCCGAGGTGCGTGAGCGGGCGGTGCGGATGGT
>NZ_JBRREA010000123.1:0-909 GCF_056759975.1 Stenotrophomonas sp. STEN031 | reverse complement strand
CACCAAAGCGAGGTGAGCATGGCGACGGAGGCTCTGTTGCAAAGATTGGCGGCAGTCAGAGGTAGGCTGTCGCTCTGCGCCGATCAGGCGGCTGCTGCGAAATGGTGGTTGAGCATGCCCATGGCCTCCGTCAGCGCCGAGGGCCCAATGCCAAAAGCTCTCTCCACAAGGCGCACCTCGCCCCTGATGCCGGGCTGCAGGCACCAGGGGCGAGCCTGTCCTTTGCGCAGGGCTCGCATGACTTCGAATCCCTTGATCGTGGCATAGGCCGTGGGGATCGATTTGAAACCGCGCACCGGCTTGATCAGTATCTTGAGCTTTCCGTGATCGGCCTCGATCACGTTATTGAGATACTTCACCTGCCGGTGGGCCGTCTCCCGGTCCAGCTTTCCTTCGCGCTTCAATTCGGTGATCGCTGCACCATAGCTCGGCGCTTTGTCGGTATTGAGCGTGGCAGGCTTTTCCCAGTGCTTCAGGCCTCGCAGGGCCTTGCCCAGGAACCGCTTCGCTGCCTTGGCGCTGCGGGTCGGCGACAGGTAGAAATCGATCGTGTCGCCCCGCTTGTCGACTGCCCGGTACAGGTAGGTCCACTTGCCCCGCACCTTGACGTAGGTTTCATCCAGGCGCCAGCTCGGATCAAAGCCACGCCGCCAGAACCAGCGCAGCCGCTTCTCCATCTCCGGGGCGTAGCACTGGACCCAGCGATAGATCGTCGTATGGTCGACCGAAATGCCGCGTTCCGCCAGCATTTCCTCAAGGTCGCGATAGCTGATCGGATAGCGACAATACCAGCGCACCGCCCACAGGATCACATCACCCTGGAAATGGCGCCACTTGAAATCCGTCATCGTTCCGTCCGTCCAATCTCCGCCAAGCATGCTCAAGCTTCACGATTTTTGCAACAGAGCC
>NZ_JBRREA010000122.1:0-928 GCF_056759975.1 Stenotrophomonas sp. STEN031 | reverse complement strand
ACCGCCCCTCCCCACCCCCTCTGCGCCACGCTGGCTCAGTCGCCCGGCAGGGGCGCAGCCGCACGCCCCGCCCGGGCACCCCGCCCGTGGGCCCCCCCCCCCCACTACAGGCGGGCGCTCGCCGCATGGGATCGGCACCACTGCAGAACCCAGCGTTACAACCTGATGGTCGTGCCAGCGCCCACGGCGCCATTTATCCTTGGCTTTTCCCCAACCCCCAGCAGGCAACCGCATGACCGCTTCTGTTTACGACACCGCGCTGACCACCATCGACGGCGCTCCGGCATCGCTGGGCGACTACCGCGGCAAGGTGCTGCTGCTGGTCAACACCGCCTCCAAGTGCGGCCTTACCCCGCAGTATGAAGGCCTGGAAAAGCTGTATCGCGAAAAGAAGGACGCCGGCCTGGAAGTGCTGGGTTTCCCGGCCAACAACTTCAACGGCCAGGAGCCGGGCAGCGAAGAAGAGATCAAGCAGTTCTGCGCCCTGACCTATGATGTCAGCTTCCCGATGTTCTCCAAGATCAGCGTCGCCGGTGCCGACATCCACCCGCTCTACCAGCAGCTGACCGCAGCACAGCCGGCTGCCATCGGCGATGGCCCGCTGCGCGAGAAGCTGGCCGGTTTCGGCATCGAGACCAACCCGGCCCCGGCCATCCTGTGGAACTTCGAGAAGTTCCTGATCGGCAAGGACGGCAATGTCGTTGCCCGCTTCGCGCCGGACACCAGCGCCGACGACGAAGGCCTGCGCAAGGCCATCGACGCCGCCCTGGCCGCGTAAAGCGCAGCCCCTTGTAGGAGCGGGGGGGGGGGGGGCGGGGGGGGGGGGGGGGGGGGGCGGGAGGGGGGGGGGGGGGGCGGGGGGGTCGCCCTGCCGGGGGGCCCCCGCGCGCGAGGACGCACAGAGAGCACACAACAAAACCATTAAGCC
>NZ_JBRREA010000121.1:0-1014 GCF_056759975.1 Stenotrophomonas sp. STEN031 | reverse complement strand
GGGGTCTCCTCGTTTTCAGTGCAATAAGTGACGGTACGCAAAGCTAGCACTGGCGCGGGGGTGGTCTGGGTAGACCGTTGATTTCATTGACTTTCCTGTTCGCTTTGTAAACGGGTATGGTGGCCTCCCACTTTTGAGGTTCACGATGCAGGGTTGGCACACAACGTTTTTGGGGATGCGTGGGCTCCCCCGCGATATCAGCGACTTCGAGATGAAGGCATTTTTCACCTTCGATGGTGCCGAGCGCGACGCAATCAATGCACGCCGAGGTGATTCCCACAAGCTTGGTCTGGCGCTCCATATTGGTTTCCTGCGCATGAGTGGGCGTTTGCTCGGTGCCTTTCGGGTAATTCCAGTAGCCTTGTGGCGCCACCTTGGCAACGAGCTTGGCATTGCAGCACCAGAAGTCGCCTCGCTGAGAGCCATGTATGAACGCGGGCGCACGCTATTCGATCACCAACAAGTAGCCTGCACGGTCCTTGGATTCCAGTGGATGAGCGAGCACCAGCGCCGCTCACTGGTACGTGAACTGCGCGACGAAGTGGCGCGCTGCGCCGACCGCGATCAGCTACTCGTGCGGGCGCGTCAATGGCTGTACAAGAACAAGCTGGTGATCGTGCACGAGCGGGCAATTCGGACACTGATTGCGGCGGCACTTGCCCAGCTTGAAGTTGAAACAGGCACCGCCATCGCCGCCAGCGTTGATCCAGCAACACTTGATCGCTGGCGAGCCTCAGTTTCAGAGCTGCGCCCAGATGGACAAACCCAGCAGAGTTGGCTATGGGCTGCACCGGCGAAACACTCAACCCGCCAAATCAGCGAGGTACTGGAGCGCATCGACCTGCTTTACACGCTGGACGTTCATAAGCACCTGGCAGACATCCCCGATCTCATCTTGCGCCGCTACGCGCGCCGACTTGTCTCCAGGCCGCCCTCAGCCGGAGCCAAGATCAAAGAGCCAGCGCGCACCGTGGAGGTCGCATGCTTTCTTCGGTATTGCCTGTTCACCACCAC
>NZ_JBRREA010000120.1:0-1220 GCF_056759975.1 Stenotrophomonas sp. STEN031 | reverse complement strand
CGGCGCTCTCAACCGGTCATTGCAACGCCTGGCTGAGCTTCTCAGCCGGCGTCATGAAGTCCAATGTCTGTCGCGGACGTTGATTCAATCGTAACGCAACTTTGTTCAGTTCCGCCTGCGAGTAGACCGACAGATCCGTTCCATTGGGGAAGTACTGGCGTAGCAACCCGTTGGTGTTCTCGTTGCTGCCGCGCTGCCAGGGGCTCTGTGGATCACAGAAGTACACGGCCACCTGCGTGGCGATCGTGAAGTCGCGGTGGCTGGCCATTTCCATGCCGCGATCCCATGTCAGTGATTTTCGCAGGCGCGCTGGCAGACGACGCACCTGACGACTCAGCGCACTGACCACGCTTTGCGTGTCCTTCCCATCGACTTTGACAAGCATCGTGAAGCGCGAGTGTCGCTCCACCAGCGTGGCAATGTGGCTGTTCCTGGCACCACTGAGCAGGTCGCCCTCCCAGTGGCCGGGCACGGCCCGATCCGATACGTCGGCAGGTCTGTCGCGGATGGAAACGGCGTCCCTGATACCGCCTCGTGGCTGGCGTGTGGCCTTCTGCGAGCGGCGCATCAGGCGATGGGTGCGCAGATGAGCCACCAGCTCCTTCTTCAGCACGCCACGCGCCTGGATGAACAGGCTCCGGTAAATGGTCTCGTGCGACACCTGATGTGTCTCGTCATGAGGAAAATGCCGCTTCAGCCAGCGGGCTATCTGCTGGGGCGACCATTGCAGCGAAAGCTTGCCTGCTACCCGCCGCCGCAGTGTGCCATATCGGGCCAGACGGCAAGGCTTCGGGCGACGGGCGTTATCCCAGGCGCGCTCATCGGCCCACGTCGCGCGATACCCCTTGATGCCGCCGTGGCGCCTCACCTCGCGACTGACGGTAGACGTTGGTCGCCCCAAGCGCCTGGCAATCTCGCTCAGGGAAAGGCTGCCTGCCAGGCCGCGCGAGATCTCTTCACGCTCATGTAGCGTCAGCGTACGAGGCGAGCGCGTGCGAGGCGCTGGAGCGATACCGCCTCGCGAGGCGAGCACACCCCATACCGAAGCCGGATGTTTGCCCAGATCACGGGCAATCTCGCTGCACGAAGCACCTTCTCGCCAGCGCATCCACAGTGCCTGCTTCTGCGCCAATGACAATCCAGGTCGACCCATCATCGCACTTGCCCTCCCGGTCAGCAGCAACACCTATGATGTTGCATCGACCGGTTGAGAGCGCCGC
>NZ_JBRREA010000119.1:0-1312 GCF_056759975.1 Stenotrophomonas sp. STEN031 | reverse complement strand
TGAATCGCCCCGGCTTCTCCGGAGGCCATTTCGTTTGAGTCACGCCGCGATGGCGTGACCCGTGTTGCCGGCGTAGTACGCCGCCTCCGCTTCCGCCGGGGGTATGTTGCCGATTGGCCCCAGCAGTCGCTGGTTGTTATACCAGTCGACCCAACCCAGGGTCTCCCATTCGACCTCCTCCCGGCTGCGCCAGGAGCGGCGGTTCGTAACCTCGGTCTTGAACAGTCCGATCACCGTTTCGGCCAGCGCGTTGTCGTAGCTGTCGCCGACGCTGCCCACCGAAGGTTCGATGCCGGCCTCGATCAGGCGGTCGGTATAGCGGATGGAAAGGTATTGGCTGCCCCTGTCGGAATGATGGATCAGTGCCTTCTCCGCTGGGCGGCGCGCCCACACGGCCTGCTCGAGTGCGTCGAGCACGAACTGCGTCTGCTGCGACGAACTGGCCCGCCAGCCGACGATCCGCCGGGCGAATACGTCGATCACGAAAGCCACGTACACAAATCCCTGCCACGTCGGCACGTAGGTGAAATCGCTCACCCACAGCGCGTTCGGCCGGTCAGCCTTGAACTGCCGCTTCACCAGGTCCATCGGCTTCTCTTCCACCACTTCCTGCCCGATCCATTTGCGCGGCTTGCCACGCACCACGCCCTGGAGGCCAGCCCGGCGCATCAGTCGCTCCACCGTGCATCGGGCCACCCGCACGCCTTCCCGGTGGAGCTGGCGCCACACCTTGCGCGCCCCGTAGGCCTGCCGGTTCTCTTTCCAGACCCGGTCGATCACCGGCGCCAGGGCCTGCTCCCGATGCCAGCGCGCCGGCTGGCGCGACGGGTCGGCCTGGCGGCTGGTGTGCTCGTAGTACGTCGACGGGGCGATCGGCAACACCTTGCAGATCGGCTCGACCCCGTAGGCATCGCGGTGATCGTCGATGAACCCCTTTAAGGCTTGAATCGGCGGTCGAGCTCCGCCTGGGCAAAATACGCCGACGCCTTGCGCAGGATCTCGTTGGCCTGGCGCAGCTCGCGGTTCTCGCGCTCCAGGGCCTTGATCCGGGCATGCTCGTCGGTCGTCAGCCCGGGCCGCAGCCCGCTGTCGCGCTCGGCACGGCGGACCCACGTCCGCAGCGTCTCCGCCTTGCAGCCGATCTTCCCGGCCACCGACGTGATCGCCGCCCACTGGGAGCTGTGCTCGCCCTGGTGGTCCAGGACCATCCGCACCGCCCGCTCACGCACCTCGGGTGCGTACCTCGTCAATCTGTTGCTCATGGCTCCATCCTCTCAAGGTTTGGAGCCTCCGGGAAAGACGGGGCGATTCA
>NZ_JBRREA010000118.1:0-2193 GCF_056759975.1 Stenotrophomonas sp. STEN031 | reverse complement strand
CACAGACCAGTTGATCCTTATGGTGCAGCGCCGGATCGCCGATCTGTGGCGTCAGGCTGCCGCCGATGTCCCCGCTACCGTCAATTGGGCCGCAATGTACAAAACGCTGCTCGGCGAACTTGTTGCCTTGAGCGCGCAAGGTGCGGTGCCAGATGCTGAGTTGCGTGCCCGTCTTGAAGCCTTGATCACCGAAACCCAGAAACGCAAACCACCGAGCAGGGCCTCCCTGGTCCGCGAGGGATTGATTGATGGAATTCGCCCCGTGCGGTCGTTGCTCGTCGCCATTGCAAAGCTGCCCTGGCAGGCCACCGGCGAGCATCCTGCCATCGAGTACCTTGCCAAGCTGCAAGCTTTATATCTCAAAGGATCCAGAAAGCTGCCAGTTGAAGTGGTGGCACCAAGTCTGGGAATGATCTGGCAGGTTTCGATCTCCAGCCCAGACCGGGAACGGGCGTTTCAGGCGTTGGAGGTGGCCACCCTGTTTGCCCTGCGCCGCGCGGTGCGCAATGGCTCGGTCTGGATTGAGCACAGCCTGAGCTTTCGGGGTCGTGCGCGCTTGTTCTTCACGGACGAGCGTTGGCAGGCAGAGTCCAAGAAACACTATGCCCGTCTATCGTTACCCAGCAAGGCTGCCACTTTCTTGAAGCCTTTGCTGGCCAGAGTAACTGCCGGTGTCGATGCGGTGGCCGCTGCAGCCCGCAGTGGCGTACTGCGCGTGGATGATGAACTCCATTTGTCGCCATTGCCCGCAGAGGACGAAGACCCAGAAGTGACCAAGCTGCGCGCGGCTTTGGATCACCGCATCGGTGAGGTTCAATTGCCGGAAGTGATTCTGGCCGTTGACGCCCAGGTGCGCTTTAGCTGGATCATGCTCGGACGTGAGCCGCGCTCTACCGACGAGCTGCTGATGGTCTATGCCGGCATCATGGCCCACGGCACCAGTCTGACTGCGGTCGAATGCGCGCGCATGATTCCGCAATTGTCTGCCACCAGCATTCGCCAGGCCATGCGCTGGGCGCGGGACGAACGGCGTCTGAGCCAGGCCTGCCAGGCTGTGCTGGAATTCATGCAGCGACACCCGATTGCCGCCACCTGGGGGCGGTCCGATTTGGCATCTTCTGACATGATGAGCATGGAGACCACCAAACGGGTGTGGCAAGCCCGGCTTGATCCTCGGCGCAACACACCTTCCATTGGAATCTACTCCCATGTAAAAGACCGGTGGGGCATCTTCCATGCGCAGCCCTTTGTGCTCAATGAGCGCCAGGCGGGCGTGGCCATTGAAGGTGTCATCCGCCAAGAAAAGCTGGAGACCAGCCAGCTTGCTGTGGATACCCATGGCTACACCGACTTTGCCATGTCACATGCCCGTTTGCTTGGTTTTGATCTTTGCCCGCGGTTGAAGGAACTCAAACAGCGCCACCTCTTTGTGCCACGCGGCACCAAAGTGCCCGCAGAAATCGCTGCGGTGTGCGAAGCCAATGTCGACGTCGCTTTGATCGAAAAGCATTGGGATAGTCTGGTGCACCTGGCAGCCTCGGTCATGAGCGGACATGCCAGTGCGGTGGCAGCTCTTGCGCGGTTCGGTTCTGCCGCCCAGGGCGATCCAATCTATGAGGCTGGCGTGCAATTGGGGCGGTTGCTGCGTACGGCGTTTTTGGCTGACTACTTTGTCAAGGACGCTTTCAGGAACGAGTTGCGCCGGGTGCTCAATCGGGGCGAGGCTGTTAACGCCCTCAAGCGCGCCATTTATACCGGCCGGATCAGCCCGGCGCAGGCCAAACGTGTCGATGAAATGCAGGCTGTGGCCGATGCGTTGAGCCTGATGGCCAACATCGTGATGGCGTGGAATACCTCACAGATGCAGGCGGTCCTGGATCGCTGGTCGAACCGCCGCCAGGTCATTCCACCGGAACTGATCGGGAAGATTGCGCCCACCAGGCTGGAGAGCATCAACTTGCGGGGTGTGTTTCGCTTCCCGGTTGACCGCTATGCTGACCAAATCCTGCCTTCGCGGCCAAATGCATCGATAACTGGCACCAATGGATGAAACCGACCACGGTTTGACGCCACGAATCGCAGATTTGAAAGTGAACAGGAAAGTCAATGAAATCAACGATCTACCAACACCACCTCCGCGCCAGTGCTAGCTTTTCGTACCGTCACTTATTGCACTGAAAACGAGGAGACCCC
>NZ_JBRREA010000117.1:0-2604 GCF_056759975.1 Stenotrophomonas sp. STEN031 | reverse complement strand
CCCCTCACAAGTACCCGGCCACTCGCTGCACGTCCCCACCCCTGGGCGTTTGTTTGCGCCCAAGGCTAATCAAACCCCGGGCACTCCGCCGGGTTTTGCCGCAAAACCGGTACTCTCACCCCGGTTTTGATCTCGCCCCCAACATCGACACAACCCTCAAAGAGCCGCGCGCAACCGTCCTGATCCCGGGCAGCCGCGTGCGTTACCTGGCCGAGATCGCCGAGCAGGGCCGTGGCATCAACGCCCGCATTGAATCACAGGCAGAAGTGGCCGAGCGTGCACAGAGCCTTTGGCAGGCGCTGCAGGAGCTGGGTGATGCAGCGCAGCCGGGTGCCCTGGACCTGTACGCAGGTGATGCACTGACCGATGCAGGCGTCGACAACAGCATCCGCACTCTGCGCCAACGCTACAACGATGCCGTGCAATCGCTGGATTCGGACGCACTGCGCCTGCTGCGTGAGTGGCCGGCACGGCTGAAGTCGATCACCGAGCCGGTCAACGAGTACCAGGTGCGCGGCAAGACCATCCGCGTCGAGAACTACCGCGAATCGCTCAGCCACCAGCAGATCCCCAAGATCGCCGCGCCCACCTATCGCAGCTGGGGCGAGCTGCTGGTCTTCCTGCAGAAGGAAAACCTGCCCGGCTCCTATCCGTATACCGGCGGCGTTTACCCGTACCGCCGCAGCGGCGAAGACCCGATCCGCATGTTTGCCGGTGAGGGCACGCCGGAGCGCACCAACCGCCGCTTCCATTACCTGAGCGTGGGCCAGCCGGCCGCGCGCCTGTCCACGGCCTTCGACAGCGTCACCCTGTACGGCGAGGACCCGGCGCCGCGCCCGGACATCTACGGCAAGATCGGCAACTCCGGCGTCAATATTCCTACGCTGGACGACATGAAAAAGCTGTACTCCGGCTTTGACCTGTGCGCGCCAACCACCTCGGTGTCGATGACCATCAATGGCCCGGCACCGATGATCCTGGCGATGTTCATGAACACCGCCATCGACCAGCAGATCGAGAAATACTTGCAGGAAGATCCCGCGCGTTGGGCCGAGGCGGAAGAGAAGATCGCGAAGCTTTTCGAAGGCCGCTCACGTCCGCAGTACCACGGTGAGTTGCCGCCGACCAACAACGGCCTGGGCCTGGCCCTGCTGGGTGTCACTGGCGATCAGATGGTGGATGCCGATACCTATGCGCGGATCAAGGCAGAAACCCTGTCCACCGTGCGCGGTACCGTGCAGGCCGACATTCTCAAGGAAGACCAGGCGCAGAACACCTGCATTTTCTCCACCGAGTTCGCGCTGCGGATGATGGGTGATATCCAGCAGTACTTCGTCGACCACAAGGTGCGCAATTTCTACTCGGTGTCGATCTCCGGCTATCACATCGCCGAGGCCGGCGCGAACCCGATCAGCCAGCTGGCCTTCACCCTGTCCAATGGCTTCACCATCGTCGAGTACTACCTGGCGCGTGGGATGAAGATCGACGACTTCGCGCCCAACCTGTCGTTCTTCTTCTCCAACGGCATGGACCCGGAGTACACGGTGATCGGCCGCGTGGCTCGCCGCATCTGGGCGCGTGCAATGCGTGAGCGCTACGGTGCCAACGAGCGCAGCCAGATGATGAAATATCACATCCAGACCTCGGGCCGCTCGCTGCACGCGCAGGAGATCCAGTTCAACGATATCCGCACCACGCTGCAGGCGCTGTATGCGCTGTTCGACAACTGCAACAGCCTGCACACCAACGCTTACGACGAGGCGATCACCACGCCGACCGAGGAAAGCGTGCGCCGCGCGGTGGCGATCCAGATGATCATCAACAAGGAGCTGGGGCTGAATTTCTGCGAGAACCCGTGGCAGGGCAGCTTCATCGTCGACAAACTCACCGATATCGTCGAGGAGGCGGTATACAAGGAGTTCGAGGCGATCAGCGAGCGCGGTGGCGTGCTGGGCGCGATGGATACCATGTACCAGCGCGGCAAGATTCAGGAAGAATCGCTGTACTACGAGCACAAGAAGCACGACGGCAGCCTGCCGCTGGTCGGCGTCAACATGTTCCTGCCCAAGGAGCATGCCGGCGAAGTGGCCACCGAGATCGAGCTGATCCGCTCCACCGAGGAAGAGAAGGGTCAACAGATCGAGAACGTGCACAACTGGCAGCGCAACCGCAATGCGCTGGCACCGGTGGGGGAGACCTCGCATGCGCACGAGATCGAAGGTGCGGCAGCGGCCGGTGAGGTGCACGACGGTCATGGCCTGGGTTACCTGCAGAAGACCGCGCGCGACCGTCGCAATGTCTTCGAAGCGCTGATCGAGGCAGTCAAGACCCACAGCCTCGGCCAGATCAGCCACGCCCTGTACGACGTAGGCGGCGAGTACCGTCGCAATATGTAAGCGACCCGCCAAAGGCGAATGTAGTGCCGAGCCATGCTCGGCAAGCGCCTTAATGTAGTGCCGAGCCATGCTCGGCAGAGGCCTTACAGGGAGACCCGAACATGTAGTGGGGGGGGCCGCCCCCGCGGAGCGGTGGCCGGTGTTGCGACGCGCCGCCGCGGGGGGGGCCAGCACGGGCGGGGCGGGGGGGGGCGGTGAGGGCGGCGGG
>NZ_JBRREA010000116.1:0-2823 GCF_056759975.1 Stenotrophomonas sp. STEN031 | reverse complement strand
GCGTCGCCCCCCGCCCCCCGCGCGCCCCCCCCCCCCCCGCCCCCCCCCCTCCCCCCCCCCCCCCCCTCCCCCCCCCCCCCCCCCCCCCCCCCGCTGCGATCCATGACGGTGCGCGCCTATCGGCTCAAGTTCACTTGATCCAATCACACCCCGAAGAACGGTAGATGCGCCGCCCCAAAGCGCTGATGTAGTCCCGTCGCTGATTTCTGCTCAGGTCAGGGGCGCGAGTAGTGAATGGCAACTCGCGTCTATCCTCAGCGCTTGCCCAGGTAGCCTTCCAGCACTTGCCTGGCCAGCGTCAGGTTGGTCACGATGGTAGGGCCGAGGAGCGCTCGCGTGGCCGGACCGTTGGTGAGGCTCAAGCCGCGGATATCGAGAGACTGCCTGATGCGCTTGCCCACGAATCTCTCCAACATTGGAGATGCGGACAATGAGGCGCGGATCTCACGCATCTCGATGATCGCCTCGCGCCAGGCTTTTTCATCCGGGGTGGCTGAGGAGAAGACGGTGATGAGCCTGTCCAAGGTGGTCAGCATGTCGTGAAGCAGCGTGTCTTTGGGCATGTTCTGCTCCTTCGCCAAAGGGCGGATTTTACCGGCTGCCAGATGGGATTCAAACCGGCAGGTAACGCGCAATCCTGCCGGTGGCGTTGATGTGCAGGTGGACTGTTGGAGCAGGGGCCAGTCTGGCAACCCAAGGCTCTGGTGGTCTCGCGAGAGCCGAAAAGCCCGTGCAACGCTTTTGCGCGAGACTTTGAATGCGGCGCCCACGTGGGGTGGTGGCGAGAGCGCAGGGTCATCACAATCTTTTGCTGGCCTGCTGCCGAAAATAGGGCAGTCATCCTGGAGAGCATCCATGAAATTCTTTGTACTTGGTGTAGCCGCCTTGCTGATGTCTGCCGCGGTCACGGGCTGCGCGCCGAAAGATGACGCGAAGACAGAGGCTACGCAGCCGCGTGTGGGCATGGCCAATCCTGCATCCGAGCACTGCGTGAAGAAGGGCGGCAAGGTCGAGATCAAGAAGAACCGCGAGGGTGGTGAGTACGGCATCTGCCATCTTGCTGATGGCACCCAGATCGAAGAATGGGAGCTGTTCCGGCGCGACAACGCGGCCGGCACGAAGTAAGCCGCTGGTTTGCATCGCATGTGGCTGATTTTGCTACTGTCACGGTTTGTCCTGCTTGAGCGAACCCTGGAATGAGTACGGTGGACCAGTTGGTGGCGCAGTTGCAGTTGGCGCCACATCCGGAAGGCGGCTACTTCCGCCGCTTCCATGAATCGCCCCAACACATCATCGTCGAGGGCGTAACACGTCCTGCGTTGACGGCTATCCACTACCTGCTTGGTGCGGGGCAGGGCAGCGCCTGGCATCGCATCGATGCGGAGGAGATTTGGCAGTGGCAGGCGGGCGAACCGTTGCAGCTGTTGTTGTGGGAGGGCAATGGCGCTGCAATCAAACAGATCGAGCTGGGTGCCGTTGGCGATGGGCGGCAGTCATTGGCGATCGTGCCCAGGGGCGTGTGGCAGGCAGCGCGGCCGCTGGGTTCGCACGCTTTGGTCAGCTGCATGGTTGCGCCGGGCTTCCTGTGGTCGGGGTTTGAGCTGATGGCGGCGTCAAGTGATGACGCGGTGTGGCTGCAAACGCATGATGGTTGGGTATAGGTGCGTTGGCGTTCGGTGTGACTTCCTTGCCGCGGATGTTCGGCGTACAAGGTGCGGCCGCGCGGCAGGCGACAGCGACCCGGCAGAGGACATCATGGATGGAAAAACGCACTCTGACCCCGGTTTTTCGTGTGAGGATGGTTGATGGCGAATGATGGTTGTCCGGATCCGCGCGGTGGCACAGGTGATAGTTCGCCAGACACGAGGCATCAGCAGATGCCGGCATGGTTGCGTGGGCCGCGGTGGCGGCGTTGGCTGCTGATCGTGATGCTGTTCCTGGTTGGCTGGAGCGCGTTGTTTGGTGGTTGGATTGGCATTGCGCTGTTACGCGATTCGACCGACAGGAATGCCGGTGCCGTTGCCTTCAACATCGTGTTGGTGGTGTTCATGGCGACGGTTATGTTCTTGATATTGCAGCGCGGGCTCTATCGCTGGTTCTGGCATATCGAGCGCAGACGTGGTCACGGGTGGTTTGAGCCTGGCGGCAAGGCAATGCAATTTGGCGCGACGCGTACCGACACGCCGCCCGTCATCGCTTGGCCGTGGCAATTGCGGTTGCGCCATCTGGGCTTTCTGCTGCTTGGCATGGCGACGCTGCTGTTTATCTTTCTGCCTTTTGAGAACCAGCTTGCGATTGGCGGCTTTCTGGCGCGCCACAGTGCTGGCAGGGCATCGGCCGGAAGCCTGTCCATGTTGATCTTCGCCTGGTTGCCTTTGCTGCTGCTTGGCGGCCTGTCGATGTTGCTTTTGTCGCGGCAGATGCGGCATCGGGACGCAGGTCAATTGACTGCAGAAGGGAAGCTGCTGCTGGCTGCGGAGGTGAACTGGCTGTTCTCCTTTGCCACCGCTTTTGCCATGACCATGTTGTTGTGTCGCCTGTTCGGCGCAATGGTGGTTCGCTACGTGTAGAAAACCGGGGTCAGAGTCGTATTTTCACATCGGTGGGCTGAGTTGCTGATGGTGATTGCCGGCATGGCGTTGCAGGCCCATTTTCTCTATTCCATGGGGCCTGCATTGGTGGCACCGAGCCATTGCTCGTTCTGCTGCGGTGTAGCGGTGTATTGGGGGGGCCCGGCCGGGGACGGGCGCGGGGCGGGCAAAACAAACCCCCCCGAGCGAGGCCGCGAAACACTGGTGGTGGTTGGATTTTAGTTTTAATAAA
>NZ_JBRREA010000115.1:0-3633 GCF_056759975.1 Stenotrophomonas sp. STEN031 | reverse complement strand
ACCGGCAAGATCAGAGGCGTCCCCTCATCCCAACCCTCGCTCCGCGCCCCGGCCCTTGCGCGGGCGCAAGGGCGTTCGATGGGCAGCGAACCAATGGTTCGCAAGCTGCCCCTCTCACCCCGCAAGCGGGAGAGGGGCTAGCATTCCTGCATTCCTGCATCCCACAGAAGCCTAAGTCAACGCCGTCATAACCCCTTTCCGATACGCCGGTCGCTGCTGCAGCCGCGCGTACCACGCTGCCAGATGCGGAAGCTCCGGGCGCTGAATCGGCATCTCAAACCAGGCGTAGATGAAGGCGCCCAGCGGAATGTCCCCCATCGCAAAGCGCTCCCCGGACAGCCACGGCTGCTTCTCCAGCGCCGCATCAACCAGCGTCAGCAACTCACCACAACGCAACAACGCCGCAGCAATCCGCGCTTCATCGCGATCGGCGGGAGCGGTGCGCACAACGCCCCAGAACAGGTCACGGAAGGCCACCGCAAAGCTCGACGTGGTCCAATCCATCCATTGCTCGCTGCGCGCCCGCTCAACCGGGTCGGACGGATACAGCACATCCAGTGCATAGCGCGCGGACAGGTAACGCACGATGGCGTTGGACTCCCACACCGGCAGGCCATGGTCCTCGATCACCGGCACCAGGCCGTTCGGGTTCATCGCGCGGTATTCGGCGGTCTGCGTGCCGCCAAATGCACCACCCACCTCGATCGACTCATACGGCAGGCCGATCTCCTCGGCACACCACAGCACCTTGCGCACATTGCTGGAATTGCGCCGGCCCCAGATCTTCAACATGCATCCACTCCTTCCTGATCAACCTTCATCACGCGCACCCTTGCGTGGCAGCGCGCGTACCGCCGATGCCTTGCCTGCACGCTTGACCTCGAACAGGCCGGTGGCATCGATCAACTCGCTCAGCTTCCGATAACCATAATTGCGCGAGTCGAACGATGCGCGGTTGGCAATCTGGTTGCCGACCGAACTCAGCAGTGCCCAGCCTTGCTCATCCGCCGCCGCATCCACCGCGCCGCGCAGCAGGTTCAACAAGCGCGTGTCACCACGCAGTTCATTGCTGCTGCGCGGCTTGATCGGTGCCGCAGGCGGCTCGGAGACTTCCGTTGCAGCCGCCGCAGGCGGCACACTGCTGGTGGCCACCTGCTCGACGACTTCGGGCGCATCGTTGCCCAGCGCTTCCAGATAGGTGAACTTCGAGCAGGCGTTGACGAAGGCCAACGGCGTCTTCTGTTCGCCGAAGCCATACACCTTCACGCCATCGGTGAGGATGCGCATCACCAGCGGGGTGAAGTCGGCATCGCTGGAGACAATCGCGAAGCCATCCAGGTTGCGCGCGTACAGCAGGTCCATCGCGTCCACCACCATCGCCATGTCCGAGGCGTTCTTGCCCTTGGAGTAGGCGAACTGCTGGATCGGTCGGATCGCGAACTCATGCAACACGCTTTCCCAACCCTTCAGGCGAGGGTTCTTCCAGTCGCCGTAGGCACGGCGCACATTGGCCACGCCGAAGGCGGCCACTTCCACAAGAATCTCGTCGATCTTCGATGACGGTGCGTTGTCGGCGTCGATCAACAACGCGATACGCTTTTCGGGCTCAGACACGGGGTGACTCCATGGCGGCAAGCTGACCGCCAGTATCGGTCATCGCTGTTTCAAAGCACATCAATGCGATGATGGGCGCTGACAACCCGCCCCCACGGCCGGTTCACCGGCCCCACCGGAGTACGTCATGCCGCAACACCCGCACCTTGTCGTCATCGGCGGAGGTTTCGCCGGGCTCTGGGCCAGCCGAGCACTGGCCGATGCCCCCTTGCGCATCACCCTGGTCGATCGCCGCAACCACCATCTGTTCCAGCCCCTGCTGTACCAGGTAGCCACCGCCGGCCTGTCCTCGCCGGATATCGCCGCGCCACTGCGGCATATCCTCGGCAGGCAACGCAATATCGAGGTACGACTGGGCGAAGTGGTGTCCATCGACAAGCACGCCAGAAAGGTGCAGCTCAGCGATGGCAGCCAGATCGCTTATGACCTGCTGCTGGTCGCCAGCGGCGCCACCCATGCCTACTTCGGCCACGACGAATGGGCGGCCGATGCGCCCGGCCTGAAGACCCTGGACGATGCGCTCTACCTGCGCCGCAAGCTGCTGCTGGCCTTCGAGCGCGCCGAGGCCGAGCCAGACCCGGCCAAACGTGCAGCCTGGCTGAGCTTTGCCATCGTCGGTGGTGGCCCCACCGGCGTGGAACTGGCCGGCACGCTGGCCGAGATCGCCCGGCATACCTTGAAAAACGAGTTCCGCCATATCAATCCGGCCGATGCCAAGGTGCGGCTGGTCGAAGCCGGGCCGCGGGTGCTGTCTTCGTTCCCGGAAGTGCTGTCGCTGAAGGCACGCCGCCAACTGGAGAAGCTGGGCGTGGAAGTGCTGACAGGCACCGCCGTCAACCATATCGACGGACAGGGCTTCCAGCTCGGTGACACGCATGTGCCGGCGCGTACCGTAGTGTGGGCCGCCGGTGTCGCTGCCTCACCGCTGGCGCGCACGCTGGAGGTACCGCTGGACCGCGCCGGCCGCATCCAGGTGGAACCAGATCTCACCGTCTCTGGCCACCCCGAGATCTTTGCCGGTGGCGATCTGGTGTCGCTGATGCAGGCCAATGGCCGGCCGGTGCCGGGCGTGGCCCCGGCCGCCAAGCAGATGGGCAGCTACGTTGCGCAGGTAATCCGCGCGCGCCTGGCCGGCAAGCCGGCGCCGCCACCATTCCGCTACAACGACCAGGGCAACCTCGCCACCATCGGTCGCATGGCGGCCATCGTGCATGTCGGCAAGCTGCAACTGTCCGGGCTGCTGGCCTGGTGGTTCTGGCTGGCCGCGCACGTGTTCTTCCTGATCGGCTTCCGCAACCGGCTGGTAGTGCTGCTCAACTGGGCGGTGGCGTATTGGAGCTACCAGCGCAGCGCGCGCATCATCCTCGGCGATGCCGACGAGGACGATGACAAGGAACCCGCGGGCTGATCGCAGCCAAGCCAGCGGCAATCAGCTGTTGCCGTTGGCGAACTGCTCGAATACTTCGCGTCCGGTGAGTTTCGGCGTCTCGTTGGCGAGTTCGTAGTACGACGGCTTTTCGTCGATGAAGATCTGGCTGGCCAGTTCGAACGATTGTTCCTGGAACAGCCCGGCCGGCACGAAGTATTCGCCGTCCGGCACCAATCGGTAGTACAAGTGGGTGCCGCACTGTGAGCAGAAACCGCGCTCGGCCCAGTCTGAGGATCGATAGGTCTTCAACGCACTGCCGATGACCTGTACCTGGTCATCGCAATGCACCGCGAACAACGGGCCGCCGGACCAGCGCCGGCACATGCTGCAATGGCATAGGCCAATTTCGGAGTGTTCATTGGCGATCACTTCGACCGCACCGCACAGGCAGTTCCCTTTCATCACCAAATCCATCTGCAAGAGGAATGCCGAATCTACACGGGAAAGACCACCGGTAGTGGGGGGGGGGGGGGGGGCGGGGGGGGGGGGGGGCGGCCCGCGGGGGGAGGGGGCGGGCGGGCGGGCGGGGGGCGGGGGGGGGACGAGGCCCGCGCGCGGCGCCGCGGCGGCGCCGGGGGGGGGCGGGCGGG
>NZ_JBRREA010000114.1:0-3716 GCF_056759975.1 Stenotrophomonas sp. STEN031 | reverse complement strand
CACCCCCCACCCCCCCCCGCCCCCCAGGGTGGCGGGTGGGAATGGGGGTGGCATCACGGGCGCGGCGCAGCTTTTGTCGAATATATTGCGCTGGCTCGCGGCGCGATCGGCATCTGGCGCGCCCCACTACCTCCTCCCCCCGCCCCTCGCCAAGCCCATCGCCCCGGCCATATTGCGTAGCAACATGCGTCAAACCCTTGGCTGTGCTAAAAAATGCGCGCCAATCGTTTAGATCGATCCAAATCGACACCCCCACGATCCCGGCAACGGAACCCTGCTCGAGCGCCAAACCAATCATTGAGCGAACGCAACAAGGCCCCGGTTTCACCCGTTTTTAGATCGATACAAGTCCAAATCAACGTGACAGTTAGCGATTCAATCCAGGAGAGGGAGAGAAATGAAACAGATCACACGCAAGCACGGCCGCGACACATTGTCCGCCGCCATTGCCGTCGCCTTGTTCGCCGTGGCCGCCGTTCCCGGCGCTGCGTTTGCGCAACAGGCCAGCACCAGCACCGATGCCACCACGCTCGACAGCGTCAACGTCACCGGTTACCGCTACGCCATCGAAAAAAGCCTTGAGCAGAAGCGCGACGCCAATGCCGTGGTCGAGGTGATCACCGCAGAAGACGTCGGCAAGTTCCCCGACAAGAACGTGGCCGACGCGCTACAGCGCGTGCCCGGCGTGATCATCACCCGCAGCGGCGGCGAAGGTAAGAACGTCAGCGTGCGCGGCCTGTCCTCGGAGCTGACCCTGACCGAGTTGAACGGCAACTACGTGGCCACTGCCGAATCCAACGGCGACCCGACCCGTTCGTTCAACTACACGCTGCTGCCGTCGAACATGCTGGGAAGCGCCGAGCTGTTCAAGTCGCCGGAAGCCCGCATCGACGAAGGCGGCATCGGCGGAACGGTGATCCTGCACACGCGCCGCCCGCTGGAAATGGAAGCCAACACCGGCTTCGTCTCCGTTGAAGGCACCTGGGCCGACACCACCAAGAAGACCGACGGCCAGCTTTCCGCCTCCTACGCCTGGCATGACAAGGACGACCGTTTTGGCGTGTTCGTTGGCTATACCGACCAGAAGCGCACCACCCGCACCATGGGCGCCAGCACCGAAGGTTGGTCCTGGTATGGCCGTGACGAAGGCGGCACCGCGGTCGATGTCCACGGCAATCCCTCGGACTTCAACTCCAACTGGTGGGGCGGCACCGGCTTCTACGACCAGAACGGCAAGTACTACACCGGCTTCATGATGCCGACCTCGGTGAACCTTGACGTCAAGGACGAGGAACGCGAGCGCAAGGGCGGCCAGTTGACCCTGCAGTTCAAGCCGCTGGACAACCTCACCCTGACCGCGAACTACTTCCGCTTCGACCTGTCGCAGGACTCCCAGACCCACACCATCAAGGTGCCGGAATGGAACATCGCCCGCTATTGGGGCGACGGCAACTGGGCCGGCGGACGCCTGCTCGACGGGCTGACCATGGACCCGAGCGGCACCATTGTCACCGGTGCCGACTACAGCCTGCATCCGGGCAAGACCTATTACTGCAGCGAGGATGAAGCTGCCGCCGGCGGCATGGCGCCGGGCGGCTGGGGTTCCGACGACTGCACCGTGCCGACCCCGCAGATCACCGGCAGCTACAACCGCGAAAAGGCACTGTCGCAGACCGCCGATTTCTCCGCCGAATGGCGCGGTGAGTCGGTCGACATCGCCTTCAAGGGTGGCCGCACCTGGGCCAAGGGCGGTCCGTCGCTGCAGTTCTCGGTGCCGCTCAAGCCGCGCAGCCAGAATGCCGACGGCAGCTGGAACCTGGGCAATCTGGCCAGCGCCTGGAGCCTGGCTGGTACCCCGTCGATGGCGTTCTCGCCGGAACTGATGCAGAACCTGAAGAACGGCATCCTGCAGGTTGACCTCGGCTCCACTGGCTCGTCGTGGACCCGCAACACCAACCAGCAGAAATACGCGCAGATCGACACCACCTGGCACAACGATAGCGGCTTCCTGGAATCGCTGCAGTTCGGCGTCAAGTACCGTGACGGTGGCATCCACCGCAGCACCGGCAACAGCTACTGGGCCTGCCCGGGCACCGATGCCAGCGACTACGAGAACCGCTACTGGAACGGCGGCTGCAACGACCTCGCCCTGCAGTTCTCGCCCGACTTCATCTACGGCATGGGCAACCTGGCCGGCGGCATCAATGCAAGCGCGTTCCCGGCCATCAACTACCCGGCCTACATCGCCCATCTGAACAAGACCTACGGGCCGATGCAGACGCGCAACGAAGACAACTTCGTCTACAACGTGGACGAAAAAATCTACTCCACCTACCTGCAGGCCAACTTCCGCACCGAACGCCTGCGCGGCAACGTCGGCGTGCGTGTGGTCAGCACCCGCCAACACGCCGACTCCACCGACAAGGTCACCTCGTACAACGATTATTTCTACGACGACGCCAACGGCAACCCGCTGGCCTGCCAGGCCGGTGACACGGTACCGGGTGCCGCACCGGCACGTACCTACTGCGGTACCGAAGGTTACTGGCGTCTCTCCGACAGCGAAGCGCGCGTCGAGTCGTTCGCCGTCAGCGGCCTGGACCGCAGCTACACCGACGTGCTGCCCAGCTTCAACATCGTCTATGACCTGACCGACAACCTGCTGCTGCGTGCGGCAGCCTCCAAGGTGATCGCACGCCCGAGCTACAACAACATCGCCGCACCGGGCAGCCTGGAGTACTTCAGCCCCGAATACGTCAATGACCGTCGCCTCACCGGTGGTGCCAGCGAGCAGGGCTGGTACGGCTCGGGCAGCAACAAGAACCTGGAAGCCTACAAGGCCACCCAGTACGACATCGGCGTGGAATGGTATTTCCAGCCCGGCTCGGTGCTGGGCCTGGGCCTGTTCCGCAAGGACGTCAGCAACTTCTCGGTGCCGGTGGTGCAGGACGTCACCCAGAACGTCGGCGGCCAGAGCGTGGTCGTACAGAACTACTCCACCACCGCTGGTGGTCGTGACGCGGTGTCGCAGGGTCTGGAGTTCTATGCCCAGCACACGCTGGATTTCGGTCTGGGCTTCCAGGCGAACTACACCTGGAACGACACCAACGAAGCGGCCATCACCCTGGAAGACGGCACCGAGATCGGCAAGTCACCGCTGGTAGGCAGTGCCGAAAACCAGGCCAACTTCACCGTGTTCTATGAAGTGGAAAAGCTGTTGCTGCGCGCCTCGTGGAACCGTCGCGGTGAAGTGGTGCAGGGCCTGGTCAGCGGCCTGAACCTCTACCAGGAGCCCTACCAGCAGATCGACCTGAACGCTGCGTACAACATCACTTCGGCGCTGAGCCTGAGTGCCTCGGTGTTGAACCTGACCAAGGAAGAGACGCGCACGCATCTGGGCAACGACACCAAGGCCCGCTTCTACTCCAACGGTTACGCTGGCCGCGTCGTCTACTTCGGCGTGAACTGGAAGTTCTAAGGCGTTGTAGCCGTGCCCAGTGCACGGAGGTAATGAAAAGCCGCGCTGGCAACAGCGCGGCTTTTTAATTGGAGCTGGCGGAGACCGTTTTCGCTTCTCCCGCCTGCGGGGGAAGGTGCCCGAAGGGCGGATGGGGGCTGCTGCTGGTGCTGTTGCTGTTGCTGTTGCTGCTGTTGCTGTTGCTGCTGTTGCTGCTGTTGCTGCTGTTGCTGCTGTTGCTGCTGTTGCTGCTGTTGCT
>NZ_JBRREA010000113.1:0-3759 GCF_056759975.1 Stenotrophomonas sp. STEN031 | reverse complement strand
CCCCCCCCCCCCCCCCCCCCCCCCCCCCCCAAAAACCACCCCCGCCCCCCCGCCCCCCCGCCCCCGGCCCGCCCCACCCCCCCCCCCCCCCCCCCCTCCCCCCCCCGGGCGGCCCACTACATGCGGCTGTCGCGCGCGCCTCGCCCCTACGGTGTAGCCTGCTCGTCCCGCATCTGCAGTTGCCGCCATGAACGAACACAAAGCCCACCAGTTGTCGATGACCGTGTTGATGTCACCGGAGATGGCCAACTTCTCCGGCAAGGTCCACGGTGGCGCGATCCTGCGCCTGCTCGACCAGGTCGCCTATGCCTGTGCCAGCCGCTATGCAGGCAACTATGTGGTGACCCTGTCAGTGGACCAGGTGACCTTCCGCCAGCCCATCGCCGTGGGCGAACTAGTGACCTTCCTGGCCTCGGTGAACTACACCGGCACCTCGTCGATGGAAATCGGCATCAAGGTGGTGGCCGAGGACATCCGCAAGGGCGCGGTACGCCACGCCAACAGCTGTTTCTTCACCATGGTGGCGGTGGACGACGACGGCCGGCCGACGCCGGTACCGCCGCTGCAGCCTGAAACCAGCGATGAGAAGCGGCGCTTCGCGGCCGCGCAGATCCGCCGCCAGCTGCGCCAGGAAATGGAGCAGCGCCATCTGGAGCTGCTGCAGAGCAATCCTTCGGGCGAAGCCGATTTGTCGGTGCCCGCGTTGTAGGAGCGGCGCAAGCCGCGAAGCCGGCAATGCTTGAAAAGCACCCCTCCCCAACCCTCCCCTACGCCTTCGGCGCAAGGGAGGGGGCAGGAACAAATCAGCCGGTGTTCTGCACGCCCTGCGATACGCCGTTGACGCAGGCCACCAGCGCGCGCAGCAGGCCTTCGTCCTGGCGGTCACTTGCACGCCAGCGCTGCAGCAGGTCCACCTGCAGGATGCTGATCGGGTCGATATAGGGATTGCGCAGGCGGATCGACAAGGCCAGCCGCGGGTCCTGTTCCAGCAGTTCCTGCTGGCCGCTCAGGCGCTTGACCCAATGTGCGGTCAAGGCCAGCTCCTCGCGGATCAGCGGGAAGAACTGGTCATGCAGCGGACCGGCCAGCCGCGAGAACTGTTCGGCGATGTGGATGTCGCCCTTGCTCAGCACCATCGACATATCGTCGAGGAAGGTCTCGAAGAACGGCCAGTCGTGCGCCATCTCGCGCAAGGTCTGCTCATGCCCGGCATCGGCCGCCGCCTGCAGGCCACTGCCCACGCCGAACCAGCCCGGGATCACCGCACGCGCCTGGCTCCAGGCAAACACCCACGGAATCGCGCGCAGGTTGCTCAGCGCCGCATCCTGGCCCAGACGCCGCGAGGGACGTGAGCCCAGCGTCATGCGTTCGATCACATCGATCGGCGTGGCCTGGCGGAAGTAATTCATGAATTGCGCATCGCCGACAAAAGCGCGGTAGGCCACCGAGCTCTTTTCGGCGACCAGCGCCATCACCGGCTTCCACTGCTCCTCGCGCGGCTCCTCGGCACGCGGGCGCAGGCTGGCGCGCAACACCGCGCCAGCCGACTGCTCCAGCGAGCGCAACGCCAGGGCACGGATGCCGTACTTGCGATGGATCACCTCGCCCTGCTCGGTGACACGCAGGCGGCCACCGATGCTGCCGCGCGGCGAGGCGTTCACCGCATGCGTGGTCTTGGTGCCGCCGCGGCTGATCGAGCCACCACGGCCGTGGAAGAAGGTCAGCTTGACGCCGTATTCGGCGGCGGTATCCAGCAGCTCCACCTGGGCATGCTGCAGCCCCCAGCGCGAGGCGGCGATACCGCCGTCCTTGCCGCTGTCGGAGTAACCCAGCATCACCATCTGCACGTTGTCGCGCGCGGCCAGATGCGCGCGGTAGACCGGATCGGCCAGCAGGTCGCGCAGCGTGGCGGTGCCGCGCTGCAGGTCGTCAACGGTTTCGAACAGCGGCGCGATATCCAGCGGCACGGCATTGTCCGCATCGACCAGGCCACCGCGGCGCGCCAGCGCCAGTACCGCCAGCACGTCACCGCGATCATGCGCCATCGAGATGATGTAGCTGCCCAGGGCATCGGCACCGTGGCGACGGCGGGCGTCGGCCAGCGCCGCGAATACCTTGTCCAGGCGCTGCCCGGCCTCGTCCTCGCCACGTGCCAGCACTGCGCTGCCGGCCGCATACGGCGACAGCAACTGCGCGCGAGCGCCATCGTCCAGTGCATCGAACGCATCCTGCCCGCCCAGCACTTCGGCCAGCGCGCGCGAATGCACGCTCGACTCCTGCCGCACATCCAGCCGCGCCAGATGGAACCCAAACGTGCGCACCCGCCACAGCAGGCGGCGCACCGAGAACCAACCGGCATGCTTGCCCTTGTTGGCTTCCAGGCTGTCCAGGATCAGTTGGATGTCATGGATGAATTCTTCCGGCGATGCATAGGCGCCCGGCGCATCTTCCACGGTGGCCTGCAGGCGTGCACGCATGCGGTCGTTGAGCAGGCGGTACGGCATGTCGGCGTGACGCGGGCGCGACTTCACCTGCGGCAGCAGCTGCTGGTACTCCACCACGCGTGCCAGCACCTGCTCGCTGACACCGACCAGTTCGGTCGATTGGCTGAGCAGGCTGGCCAACGCAACCATATCCTTCAGGTACAGCCCGAGCACGGCATTGCGCTGCGCGTTCAAGGTATTGGTGATGGTGCCGGCGTCCACGTTCGGATTGCCGTCCATGTCACCGCCCACCCAGGTGCCAAAGCGCAGCAGGCGTGGCAGCGGCAGGGTGCGGCCCCAGGTGTCGCGCAGCGCCTGCTCCAGTGATTCGTAGAATACCGGAATCACCCGGTACAGCACGCGGGTCAGATAGAAGCCGACATGCTCGCGCTCATCGTCCACGGTCGGCCGCACCGGCGAGGAATCGGCGGTCTGCCAGGAGGCGGTCAAGGCCATGCGGAAACGTGCGGCATCGGCTGCCTGTTCGCCGGGCGTGCGCTGGCCGTCGAGGTTGTCCACCAGTGCGGCAACCATCAGCTGTTCTTTTTCCAGCAGCGCGCGACGCACCGCTTCGGTGGGATGCGCGGTGAACACCGGTTCGATGTCGATCTGCGGCAACCACTGCGCCAGCTCTTCCGGCGTCACGCCCTGCGCCTTCAGCGCAAGCAGGGCGTCATGCAGGCCTTCCGGCTGCGGACGCTTGGTACCTGCACGCTGGTAGTCGCGACGACGACGGATGCGATGCACGCGCTCGGCGATGTTGACCACCTGGAAGTAGGTACTGAAGGCACGCACCAGCGCTTCGGCATCGCGCGGCGAACGGCCAGCCAGCTGCGCGCTGAGCGAAGCCAACGGCGCCTGGCTTTCGCGTCGGGCAATCGCCGCCGTGCGCACGTCTTCCACCTCGTCGAGGAAGCCGGGCGATACCTGTTCGGAAATCAGATCACCAACCAGTGTGCCGAGGCGACGTACATCGTCGCGCAGAGGCAGGTCGGGGGTGGCGAAGACAACGCTGCTGCGGTACTCGTTCATCTACGACGGAGAGCCTGGAGAGCGGAAACCCGTCAAGCCTACCGCAAAAATCGGCACAATTTTGCAGTGCACCAAACCTGAAACAGTTGCATTTGAATGTTGTCTGGCCGCTGTCCTTTTGGACAGAAAGGCGCACCGGACCAGTCATTCGTAGACCTGTAGTGGGGGGGGGGGGGGGGGGGGGGGGGGGCGGGGGCGCGGCGCCTGGCGGGGCGCCGGCGGCGTGGCCCAAGGGGGGGGGGTG
>NZ_JBRREA010000112.1:0-3916 GCF_056759975.1 Stenotrophomonas sp. STEN031 | reverse complement strand
GGCTACGCACTGAGCCGCTGCGCGGCCCCGCGATGTCGAAAACCCACGCATGAACCCCCGATCTGTGCCCGATCTGTGCCCAAAGCGGCGCTTGCGCGGCCGCTTCCTACCCGCCAGACTCGCAAAAAAGGGCGGTTGAACTTCCTATACCCAATGGTGCACGCGTCGAGGATCGATCCAAGTTCGAGATCAACGAGATTGCCGTCCTTGACGCGGTATTCGCGGTCATAGCCCTTGGCGATGAACGACTGGACTGCTTCTAGAACGTCGGTCACTTCGGATGTCATGCGCGCACTTTCATATCGAGTTGGATTGGACGCGCTTCCGCACAAGTCGTGCTTTGGTCCATCAGATGACGGAGAAGAGCGCGGAGTGCGGAGTTCATAGCCACTTGGACTTCTTGAAGCGCACGAACAGGATGAGGCTGGACACCGCGATCAGCCCGAGCACGACGAAGTAGCCATAGGTCGTGTTCAGTTCCGGCATGTTCTTGAAGTTCATGCCGTATATTCCGGCGATCGCCGTCGGGACTGCGAGTATCGCCGCCCAGGCAGCGAGCTGGCGGGTGATCACCCCCGTCCTTTGCGCTTCAAGAAGGCTGCTGGCCTCAAAGACCGTGGACAGGACAAGCAGGAGGCCGTCGACCATGGACTGCACGCGGTGGACATGGTCCGCGACGTCGTGGAAATATGGTGTCATTTCGGCGCTGATGCAGGGAAAGTGGCCGCGAACGAGCTTTCGCACCAGCTCGGCCATAGCCCCGAGCGTGCGCTGGAACCGCGTGAGTTCGGACCTTAGTTCGAAGATTCGCGCCACCTCTTCTGGCCCGAGGAAATCGTGCAGCGACCGTCGCTCCATCGCCAGGACGTCGTCCTCGATCATTTCGAAGATGGGCAGATACTGGTCGACCACGCGATGCAAGATCGCGTGCAGCACATAGTCGACACCCTTGCCGAACTGCGTCGGCGATGCCTCGAGTTGCTCCCGAAGTTTGCCCAGCGCTCCGGCGTTGCCGTGCCGCACGGTGATGAGGTGATTGTGACCGGTGAAGATCGCCATCTTGCCGTAGCTGATCCGGTCGCCGACCAGCTCGGCGGTCTGCGCGACGACGTACAACTCATCGTTGTAGACCTCGAGCTTGGGCGGGCACAGCGGGTGCATCGCGTTGTCGATCGCCAACGGATGAAGATTATATGTCCTTTGGATCGCGAGTAGTTCCTCGGGGGTGGGTTCGCTAAGCGCGATCCAGCAGAAGCCCGAGCGACTCTCGCCCAACTTGACGTGCTCATCGAGCGCGATTTCGCGAACTCGCTTGCCTTCGTTGTAATAATAGGCGGCGATGATGCTCATGCTGGCCTCGCGGGAATGTGGAGGCCACGCTGGACGGCCGGTCGAGCCAGCCCGCGTCCAAGCCATGCGCGGACGTTCGAAAAGCTGCTGAGGCCAAGGATGTCACCCGCAGCGTAGAATTCCACCAGCGCATTCACCCAGCCGAGCGTCGCGATGTCCGCGATCGAATAGTCGTCGACGATCCAGTCGCGGCCTTCCAGCCGGCGATCCAGAATCCCCAGCAGACGCGTGGATTCGTCGATAAAGCGCTGTTGCGGCCGCTTGTCCTCATAGTCCTTGCCGCCAAATCGCAGGAAGAAGCCGAGCTGACCGAACATCGGCCCGATGGCCGACATCTGAAAGAACACCCACGCTAGGGTCTCGTAACGCTGGCCTGGTTCGGTGGAGATGAACTGACCCGTCTTGTCGGCCAGATAGAGGAGGATCGCACCGGATTCCCATAAGGCGATGGGTCTACCGTCAGGGCCAGCCGGATCGATGATCGCCGGTATGCGTCCGTTCGGGTTCAGCGACACGAACGCCGGATCCTTCGACTCGTTGTTCGAGATGTCGATCAGGTGGGGCTCGTACGCCAGGCCAGTCTCCTCAAGCATGATCGAGACCTTGACGCCATTGGGCGTAGGGGCTGCGTAGAGTTGCAGGCGATCGGGATGAGATGCCGGCCAGCGCTGCGTGATCGGAAAGGACGAGAGGTCTGGCATAAATCTGCGATCCTGGTGTTGCGATGGCGACTGACTGGAACGAGCCGTCACTCTGAAGTAGGGTTCGATGACCGCGTCGCTGAACGACGCGGTCACGAAGATTGCGGACCGGATCGGCGCAGTGGCAACGGCAGTGAAGCCTATTCCGCCGCGGTCCCGGCCGCTGGCTGTACGTCGTCAACCTTTTGGCGCTTCGGAAGCACCCAGCCGGGACGGACGAAGTGGCAGGTGTAGCCGCCCGGGCGCTTCTCCAGATAATCCTGGTGATCGGGCTCGGCCTCCCAGAACTCGCCGACCGGCTGGACCTCGGTCACCACTTTGCCATCCCACAGCCCCGAGGCATCCACATCGGCGATCGTATCCTCGGCGACGCGCTTCTGCTCCTCGTCGACATAATAGATGCCCGACCGGTAGGAGAGCCCACGATCATTGCCCTGGCGGTTCAGCGTCGTCGGATCGTGGATCTGGAAGAAGAATTCCAGGATGTTCCGGTAGCTCGTCACCGCCGGGTCGAAAACGATCTCGATCGCCTCGGCATGCGTGCCGTGATTGCGATAAGTGGCGTTCGGAACATCGCCGCCAGTGTAACCTACACGAGTCGAGACGATGCCGGGCCGCTTGCGGATCAGATCCTGCATGCCCCAGAAACATCCGCCTGCGAGAATAGCGCGCTGATGCATGTTAAGCCTCCTCTACCTGATCGAGATATTCACCGTATCCCTCGGCCTCCATTTCGTCGCGCGGGATGAAGCGAAGGGACGCTGAGTTGATGCAGTAGCGCAGACCGCCGCGGTCGGAAGGACCATCTGGGAACACGTGGCCGAGATGGCTGTCGGCATGTACCGACCTGACCTCCGTCCGGACCATGCCGTGTGCGCTGTCCCGCACCTCGTTCACGTTTGCCGGAACGATCGGCTTGGTGAAGCTGGGCCAGCCAGTACCCGAATCGAACTTGTCCGTTGAAGCGAACAGCGGCTCGCCCGACACTATGTCGACGTAGATGCCAGGCTCCTTGTTGTCGTTGTGCTCGCCCGTGAAGGGCCTTTCGGTCCCCGACTCCTGGGTAATCCGGCGTTGCTCGGGGGTCAGGCGGTCAACTGCTGTCTGTGACTTTTCAAACTTCATGATAGTCTCCAATAATTAATCTAGAGCCGACATTCCCCAAGTGGCCTGCCGCTTGACTTCAAGATCGCCTGATTTTGCTCGCTGGGCAAGCGTTTTTCGCCCCGAGCGGTGTCTGTCGTCGCGCAAACGGCCGAAGTCGGGTGGATCAAGCCTCGAACCCGCAGCATTCTGGCCCGGCAGAGCCGCTTTTCCGCGCGGCAGACGGACCTGTCCTGCCGCTTTCGTTCAGCTTGGGCATGGATCGTGGTCATGCGCATGACGGAGGCGTTCGAAGACGGCGGATGGCGGCAAGGACGGCCCGCACCATCGGGCCGGTGACGGCGACCTCGGCCAACTGGAAGGTAATGGCGCGGGCGTGGCGGACGACGCGGGCGCCGATCTTGATCAGCTTGAGTTGCAGGCTGGTCAACGACCAGTCCGCCATGGCCTCGGGCAGTTCGATGCAGCGCAGGAAGGAGAGGCTGGTGGCGTATTCCTGCAAGAAGCGCGGGCTGTGCCCGAGCTGCGGCGCACGGCGCATGGCCGAGTCGGCGCGGCATCTGGTGGACGAGGTGTTCGGCCCGCGGCCGGTGCGGCAATGGGTGCTGAGTTTCCCCTACCCGTTGCGCTTCCTGTTCGCCAGCAAGCCGGAGGCCATCAGCCCGGTGCTGGGCATCGTGCATCGTGTGATCGCCGGTTGGCTTGCCGATCAGGCCGGCGTGCCGCGGGATACGGCGCAATGCGGCGTGGTGACCCTGATC
>NZ_JBRREA010000111.1:0-4377 GCF_056759975.1 Stenotrophomonas sp. STEN031 | reverse complement strand
GCCGGTCTCGCTCCGTGGCGGCCCGGCTGGCTGGCCGCTGTCGGCGCGGTCCGGGGCGCCCCGCCCCACTACAGGTCCGTCTTTACCCCGGCTGGTACAACGCCCGCGCATTGGCGATCACGCGGCGCATCTGTTCGCGATCGGTGTGCCGCGATATCGCCTGCGCGCCTAGCACTATCGCCTGCTCACGCAATGGCGCCGGCACGTCGTAGTGCACGCCGCTGGGGCGGTTCTGGAAGGCCCGGCGCGGAATCCCGAGCTGCTGCGCCAGCGCATGCAGCTCGGGCAAGGTGTCGGCCATCAGATGCGCCCAACGCTCACCGCGCCAGGGGTGTACCGCATCGTCGATATAGACCGTCACGTTCGGCCCTGGACTCAGGCCTTGGACTTGTCGTCGTCAGCCGGTACTTCTTCGGCGACCGCGATGGTCTCGTCCGTGGCGTCTGCCTCAACGGCTTCCTCGCCTTCGATACCTTCGAACTCGGATACCAGGCCGGCCAGGTAATCGTCGGCGGTCTTGCCTTCGTCGGCAGCCAGGTCGTCGATCATCTGCTGCAGCGCTGCGGAATATTCCAGGGTGACCTTGCGGCCTTCCTTCTCCTGCACATTGGCCAGGTGCTTGAGCATGGCCAGCATCGGGACGGGGTTGTCGGCGTTGCCCATGGTCTGGCCACCGATGGCCAGCAGCCATTCGTTGCCCTGCAGGCCGATGGCAGCCACGACCTGGCCTTCTTCATTGACCAGCACGGCGTGGTTCTGCACTGGCTGCTGGGCGTTCAGGCGGGTGAACGGGCGGCGCGGGGCCTGCTTCTTGCGCTTGTCGCGCTTGGCTTTGGAGAGCTTGGACATGAGGTTCGGCTGATTGAAAACGATGCCTATTGTAGGCGCCAAGCCGGTTTGGCGTTTGCCCCCTCCCTTTCGCGCAGCGAAGGGGAGGGTTGGGGAGGGGAGCTGTTGGCCGGGAAAGCCCCTGCCGAGCATGGCTCGGCACTACGCTGTTGCCCCCTCCCTTGCGCCGAAGGCGGAGGGGAGGGTTGGGGAGGGGTGCTGTTGGCTGGGAAAGCCCCCTGCCGAGCATGGCTCGGCACTACGCTGTTGCCCCCTGCGTTGCGCCGAAGGCGGAGGGGAGGGTTGGGGAGGGGTGCTGTTGGCTGGGAAAGCCCCTGCCGAGCATGGCTCGGCACTACATCCTGGCGGGCAGCGCGGTTGGTGCAGGCTCAGTCCGCGACTGACGGCGTCCCATCCGCAGCCGCAGCGGGGACAGGCACCGGCAACGTACCGGTCTCGTTCAACGCGGCCGCTTCGGCTTCCTTGGTCATCACCACGATGCTGATGCGGCGGTTGATCGGATTCTGTGGGTTGGCTTTGTCAAACAGCACCGACGAGGCCAGGCCGACCACGCGCGCCACCTTGGCTTCCTCCATGCCGCCTTCCAGCAGGGTGCGCCGCGCGGCATTGGCGCGGTCCGCACTCAACTCCCAGTTGCCGTAGCCAAGCTGCGTGGAATAGGCGGTGGTGTCGGTGTGACCGGTGATGCTGATGTGGTTGGGCACCTGGTTGATGAAGTGCGACAGCTCCAACAGGATCGTCTTGGTATACGGCATCAGGCGCGCGCTGCCGAGGTCGAACATCGGCCGGTTCTGCTTGTCCACGATCTGGATGCGCAGGCCTTCGGGGGTGATGTCCAACAGCAACTGGTCCTTGAACGGCTCCAGCGCCTGGCTCTTGCTGATCGCCTCCTGCAGCTCCTGCTTCAGCGCCTCCAGACGTTGCCTGTCGCGTTCGCGTTCCTGCACCGGCGTGGGCACGGCTTCCTGCTGGTTCTGGAAGGGATCATTGCTGTTGCCGCGCGACACATCGGTGGCGCCGCCCAGTTTGATCATCGAGGTGCTGGCGCCGCCAGGGCCGGCCATGCCCGGGGCAGGGGTGCTGCTGGTACCACTCAAGGGGCTGGGGTTGCGGAAGTATTCGGAGATTGCAGCGCGCTCGGGCTTGGTGGTGGCCGCCATCAGCCATAGCACCAGGAAGAAAGCCATCATCGCGGTGACGAAGTCGGCATAAGCCACCTTCCAGGAACCGCCGTGATGGCCGCCGCCCTGGACTTTCTTCACCCGGCGCACGATCACCGTGGGTTTGGTCTCGGTCATGGCACGCGCCTTACTTGACCGACTTCAGGTGCTGCTCGAACTCGCTGAAACCCGGACGCAGTGCCGAAGGCACGGTCTTGCGGGCGAACTCCAGCGCGATCTTCGGGTTGTAGCCACGCAGGCAGGCCAGCAGCGCGGTTTTCACTGATTCGTAGATGCGTGCGTCCTGCTCGGCACGGGCTTCCACCGCTGCTGCCAGCGGGCCGATGAAGCCATAGCCGAGCAGGATGCCGAGGAAGGTGCCGACCAACGCCCCGGCCACGTGTGCACCGACTTCCTTGATGTCGCCGCCGATCGCGCCCATGGTGATGACGATGCCCAGCACCGCGGCGACGATGCCGAAGCCCGGCAGACCGTCGGCTACCTTGTTCAGCACGTGCGCAGGTTCCAGCGCTTCGTGGTGGTGCTTTTCCAGCTCCAGTTCCAGCAACGGTTCCAGCTCGTGCGGCTCGATGTTGGAGCCGATCATCAACCGCAGGCAGTCGGTGATGAAATCGAGCAGGTGGTGGTCGGCCAGGACCTTGGGGTAGTTGGCGAACACCGCGCTGTCCTGCGGGTTCTCGACGTGGTCTTCCAGCGCCATGAAGCCTTCGCGGCGGGCCTTGTTGAGCAGTTCATAGAGCAGGCTGAGCACGTCCAGGTAGTCCTGGCGCTTGTACTGCGGGCCCTTGAACACGCTGACGGTGGCCCGCAAGGTCTGCTTGACGGTCTTGAGTGGCGTGGCGATCAGGAATGCGCCCAGCGCCGCGCCACCGATGATGACCAGTTCGTAGGGCTGCCACAGCGCGGCCAGGCGGCCATGCGCACCGACGTAGCCGCCCAGGACAGCAAATATGACAACGAGCAGGCCGACGATGATAAGCATGGTGACAGACAAGGGATGGGGATATCCCGTTGTCGGCCGTCAGCGAAGAATCTGTAGCGCCGGGCGGCTCCTGTAGAGCCGAGCCATGCTCGGCTGAGGCTTTACCGGTAATGCTGCTCTGTAGAGCCGAGCCATGCTCGGCTGAGGCTCTACTGGCGATGCTTCTGCCGAGCATGGCTCGGCACTACAGCTGGTGCGCTTGCTCAGGCTGCGGGCTGGGATTCGGCGCCGCCGCGCTGCAGCGGGTCAGGGTAGGGCTGGCCATTGTCGACAAAGGCCAGCGACACCGAGTTCAGGCAGTGGCGTTCGAAGGTCGGCGGCGGGCCGTCCGGGAACACGTGGCCGAGGTGGCTGCCACACCGTGCGCAGACGATCTCGGTGCGGATCATGTTGTGGCTGGTGTCGCGGATCTCGCGTACATGTGCCGGTTCGAACGGCGCGAAGAAGCTGGGCCAGCCGGTGCCGGAATCGAATTTGGTGCTGGAGCGGAACAGCGGCAGTGCACACAGCCGGCAGCAGTACACGCCCTCGCGCTTGTTATCGAGGAACACGCCACAGAACGGCGCCTCGGTGCCGTGATGCAGCAGCACGCGCTGTTCCTCGCTGCTGAGGCCAGCGATCAGCGCCTCGCGCTGGGCGGTGCTGGGGGGAGTCAGGTCGAAAGCGGTCATGGCGTGGCATCCGTGGGACAGGTGTTGATGGTGGGGGCGGGCCGCGGCCAGTCCAAGGTCGCATTCATGGCGGCGCAAGCCGGGCAGGTGCATGCTCGGCGAGTGGACGCAAAGGAGACGCTGATGAAGCTGAAGGGATATCTGGCGCTGGTTGTGCTGGCGGCATTGCCGGCGTTCGCACAGGCCCAGCTCGCACAACCGCCCGCGCCGACGGCAACGCGGCCGGTGACCCTGCCGGCGCCTTCGCCGCCCGTCAACACGCCGCGCGAAGCGCAGCAGGATCCGGCGCGTCCGGAACCCTCGCGTCCGCCCAACAAGCCCAAGCCGGTTCCGAAGCCGAAGCTGGTTGTGCCGCCGCCGCCGGCGCGGCCGATCTACGACAGCAAGGGCCAGTTGGCGCCGCATATGCGCCAGACCAGCCCGGGGCGGGTGCTGGACACGCGTACCAACCGCTATTACGACACCGTGCCCAGCGGCATCGGCCAGAAAGTGGTGCCCCCGCCGGTAGGCACGCGATGACCCTGTAGTGCCGAGCCATGCTCGGCAGGAGCTTTCCAAGCCAACGTCAAAAGCACCCCTCCCCAGCCCTCCCCTTGGCCTGCAGCCAAAGGGAGGGGCGTAGTGGCGGGCCCGTGGAAGGTATTGGGGGGTTGAGGGGTGAAGCCAGCCGGGCAAGGCTGGGCGGGCAGGAGGG
>NZ_JBRREA010000110.1:0-4422 GCF_056759975.1 Stenotrophomonas sp. STEN031 | reverse complement strand
ATGCTCGGCAGGGGCATTACCGGGAAGGCCCCTTGCCGAGCATGGCTCGGCACTACATTGATCCTGTACCAGGAAAGCCTCTGCCGAGCATGGCTCGGCACTACGCTGATGCTGCGCCGGAAAAGCCCCTTGCCGAGCATGGCTCGGCACTACATTCATGCTGTGCCGGGAAAGCCCCTTGCCGAGCATGGCTCGGCACTACATTCATGCTGCGCCGGGAAAGCCCCTGCCGAGCATGGCTCGGCACTACCGGGCCTTAGAACTTCAAACCTTCGGCGCTGGCCTCAGCCGCTTCGATCGTATTCTGCATCAGCGTGGCCACCGTCATCGGGCCAACGCCGCCCGGCACCGGGGTGATCCAGCTGGCCCGCTGCGCGGCTGCATCGAAGCCGACATCGCCGACCAGGCGGCCATCATCCAGGCGGTTGATGCCGACATCGATCACCACGGCACCCGGCTTCACCCATTCACCCGGAATCAGCTGCGGAATACCAACCGCGACGACCAGGATGTCGGCATTGCGTACGGCCTGTTCCAGCACGTCCTTGGGGGTGAACTTGTGGCAGCTGGTCACCGTGCAACCAGCGATCAACAGTTCCAGGCCCATCGGCCGGCCGACATGGTTGCTGACACCGACGATGGTGGCATTGCGGCCGCGTACCGGCTGGTCGGTATGGCCGAGCAGCGTGGTGATGCCACGCGGGGTGCACGGCCGCAGGCCGAATTCGCGGAGAACCAAGTGACCCACGTTCTGCGGGTGGAAGCCGTCCACGTCCTTGCGCGGGTCGATGCGCTGGATCAGGCGGTTGGCATCGGGAATGCCCGGCAGTGGCAGCTGGATCAGGATGCCGTGGATCTTGGGATCCGCGTTGAGCTGGTCGATCAGCTCCAGCAACTGGGCCTCGCTGGTACCTTCCGGCAGGTCGTAGTCAAAGGCCTCGATGCCGACTTTCTCGGCGGCACGGCGCTTGTTGCGCACGTATACCGAGGACGCCGGGTCGCCGCCTACCAGCACCACGGCCAGACCGGGCCGGGCGCCGCCAGCGGCCAGGCGGGCATCGACGCGCACCTTCAAATCGTCGAGCAGTTCCTCGGCGATGCGGCGGCCATCAAGGATGCGGGAGGTCTGCGTGGAGGCGTCGGCGAGGACAGTCATGGGGCATGGCGGTGAACACGGGGGCGGCTATTGTCCCTGATTCCGGCCATCGCCACACCTTGTCATGACCCCGGCGCTCCGTCTGAACCGGCAGCGGCCGGCTCCCCGGCGCCGGCAATGGCGTCAGGATTGAGCGGGCGCGCTTCACGCCGCGGGGTCGTGAACGGTGTCGGCGTCGGCGCACCGGGCGTATTGCGGTACATCAGCCCGGTGTCAGCCTGCAGCCCGCCGCCGGCCATTTCCAGCTCGAAGCGCTCGGCGTCACGGCGGCGGATCTCGCGCGCAACCACGTCCGCTTCGTCTTCGTCCACGCCCATTTGCATCAGTGCCGCGCGCCCGAATTCCACCGCCGATTCGAAGGTCTCGCGGATCTGGAAATCCACCCCGGCATGTATCAACGACAACGAATGCTCACGGTCGAACGAGCGCACCAGCAGCTTGGCCAGCGGGAACTCGTGACGCACCAGCTCGACGATGCGATCCGCGGCAGCACGATCATCGATGCAGACCGCAATCGCGCGTGCGGTTTCGGCACCGGAGGCGCGCAGCACGTCCAATCGCGTGCCATCTCCGTAATAGATCTTGAAGCCGAAACGGCTGGCGCTGCGGATCATCTCGATATCGTTGTCGATGATGGTCACGTCCACGTCGCGCGCCAGCAGTGATTGGCTGGAGACCTGGCCGAAGCGACCGAAACCAATCACCAGGACGCTACCACTGAGTCCGTCGGCCGCATCCACGCCCTCGGTGGACACCTCACCTTCCTTTACCAGCAGCCGATACACCAGCATGCACAACGGCGTCAGCGCCATCGACAGCACCACCACCGCGGTGAGGTTGGCGTTGACCTTGGCATCGATCACGCCGGTGGTGGCAGCGGCGGCAAACAACACGAAGGCGAACTCGCCGCCCTGCGCCATCAGTACGCCGCGATCCAGCGCCTGCCGGTGGTCACTGCCCATCACCCGCGCCACACCGTAGATGCAGATCGCCTTGGCCAGCATCATTGCCGGCACCAGCAGCGCGATCACCTTCCAGTTGGCCGCAACCACCGACAGATCCAAGGCCATGCCGACGCTGAGGAAGAACAGGCCGAGCAGGATGCCGCGGAACGGCTCGATATCCGCCTCGATCTGATGGCGGAAGGTGGATTCGGACAGCAGTACACCGGCCAGGAACGCACCCATCGCCATCGACAGCCCGCCTAGCTGCATCAACAGCGCCGAACCCAATACCACCAGCAATGCCGCCGCTGTCATCACTTCACGAGCCTTGGCGGCAGCCAGGATGCGGAACAGGGGGTTGAGCAGATAGCGCCCGACCAGCACCAGGCCAACAATGGCGCCCGCGCCGATGGCGATGCTCGCCCAACGCGAACCTTCGTGCGCCCCGATCTGCGCCGGTGCCATCCACGCAACCACCGCCAGCAGCGGCACGATCAACAGGTCTTCAAACAACAGGATGGAAACAATCTTCTGCCCGGATGGCAGGGTCAGGTCACCGCGCTCACCCAACAGCTGCATCACCACCGCGGTAGAGGTCAGCACGAAACCAGCGGCAGCGATGAAAGCGATCTGCGGACGGTAGCCGAACAGCATTGCGACGCCGGTCAGTACCAGCGCACAGGTCACGATCTGCGCCGTGCCCAGCCCAAAGATCTCGCCGCGCAGGCTCCAAAGATGCGACGGCCGCATTTCCAGGCCGATCACGAACAGGAACATCACCACGCCCAACTCGGCCACATGCAGGATGGCCTGCGGATCGGAGAACCAACCGAAGCCAAACGGCCCAATGGCCAATCCGGCGACGAAGTAGCCCAGCACCGAACCCAGACCGAGCCGCCTGAACAAGGGAACGGCGACCACTGCAGCGCCAAGCAGCGCAACTACCTTTACCAGTTCCTGTGAGGACTCCGCTGCCATGCCGCACCGCCTTGTAATCGCCTAGGCGCACGATAAAGCAAAAAGCGTGCAGAACCGGTCTGCATCTGCGTCATTCGACTCATGGCGAATGCGAACAGAACGCCGCGTAGTCGATATACCCCGGAAACGGCACGCCGGGCGCGCACAACGTGCAGGCAGGATCGGCGTGCACGCGGGTCTCGCGGAACCGCATCTGCAGGGCATCGAAACGCAGCAAACGCCCCGTCAACGGTTCGCCGATATCCAGCAGCAGCTTCAGCACCTCGGTTGCCTGCATGACCCCGGCCAGCCCGGGCAGTACACCCAGCACTCCGGCCTCGGAACAGTTGGGGGCGAATTCAGGCGGCGGTGGCTCTGGGAACAGACAGCGGTAGCACGGTGCGACACCGCGTTGGCGGCCCGCATCGAACACACTCACCTGGCCATCGAAACGCTCGATGGCCGCATACACCAACGGCTTGGCGTGCTTGATGCAGGCGTCATTGAGCAGGTAGCGCAGCGGGAAGTTGTCCGAGCCGTCCAGCACCACGTCCACCCCCTGCAACAGGGCATCGACATTGGCCGAGGTGACGCGCTCAGCGATCGCCTCCACCTCGATGTGCGGGTTCAGCGCCGTCAGGCGCTGTCGCGCGGAGTCCACCTTGGCCGTCCCCAAGCTCGCGTCGGTATGGACGATCTGCCGTTGCAGGTTGCTACGCTCGACCACGTCGTCATCGACGATGCGCAGCCGCCCTACCCCGGCTGCAGCCAGGTAGAACGCCGCCGGCGCCCCCAGGCCACCAGCGCCCAGCAACAACACCCGCGATTGCTGCAAGCGGCGCTGGCCCGCTTCGCCGACCTGCGGCAGCAGCAGATGCCGCGAGTAGCGGTCATAGAAATCGCGCTCCTCCGCATCCAGCATGGGCTGAACCAGGGGCAGCCCTGCGGTCCGCCAGGCAACTGTGCCACCACTTACCGAAGACAGATTGGTATAGCCGGCGTCCTGCAGCGCTTGTGCGGCGGCGGCAGAACGCTTGCCACTCTGGCAGATCAGCAGGATCTCGCGCTCGGGTGCCGGCAGGTGCAACGCAGGGCTGGCAAGCAGCTCCGCCTTTGCAATGCCGATGGCACCTTCGGCCATGCCCCCTGCCCGCTCGTGCGCCTCGCGCACGTCGATCAGCAATGCGCCATCTGCTTGGCGGGCACGTGCCAGTTCCGGGGTCAGTTCGCGAATGCTCATGGCTGGATTATCGGCCAAACGGGAGCCAAAGGAGGAACGGCTTTGGGCTTTGGGCTTTGGGCTTTTGGCTTTGGGCTTTGGGCATTGGGCTTTGGGCTTTGGGCTTTTATAAGCTCGTCATTACC
>NZ_JBRREA010000109.1:0-4488 GCF_056759975.1 Stenotrophomonas sp. STEN031 | reverse complement strand
AATTGCCCCCTGGGGGGTTTTTTTAATGCGTATTCTTTAAACCATCGCGCCCCCCCCCCGGTGGTACCGGGGGCGGCGGGTATTACCCGCCCGCCACGGCCTTGCAGGAAATGTCGCCGTATCCGGCGAAGCGAATCAATGCTTGTTGGCCCACGTCAATGTCGTGGATGCCGGTGGCATTGCCGGTAGCGATCAGCTCGCCCTTCTTCAGCGGCCGACCACGCTTGGCCGAACGCGACAGCGCGAAGGCGTAGGCCGCGCGCAGGCCGCCGGGCAGGGTGGTGGCGCCACCGGTGCCGACCACCACGCCATCTATCTCGGTCTGCGCACGCAGCTCCGGTTCGTCGCAGCGGGTCCAGTTCGGCACTTCGCCGCCCAGCACCAGGCCGTTGTTGTTGCCGAAATCGGACACCACCACGCGCGGACCGAGCACATTGATGGTCTTCAGCGGGCTGCTGGCCACTTCCACGCCGATATGGAGCTTGGCCGGCAGCGCTTCGGCTTCTTCCGGGGTCCAGTCGAGCTTGTCGGCCGGTGCATCGGCCAGCAGTTCCAGCACGTATTCGGCCTCCACCGCGGCAAAGCCACCTGCGGCTGCAAATACGGGGATCTCCACGATGCTACCGGTAGCATTCCAGAGATTGCGTTTGAAGATCGGCCCGAGCAGGCGGTCGTCGCCGGAGCTGTCGCGGCGCTCGGCGGCGATGTAGCCGACCTTCCAGCCGACCACGCTGTCATCCCAGCGGCCGATCGCCAGGTCCTGCACCTGGTAGGCAGTAACCAGATCGTCCGGGATGGTCCCGGGGAAATCCGGAAGCGAACGGCCATCGCGGCGTGCTTCCACAAAGGTGCGGGCAATCTCGTCCAGCGCGGCTGGCGCCTGCGGCTGGCTGCCTTGGTCGTTGCTCAAGTGCGTCTCCTGGTGACTTTGCTGCACTGCCCATCGACAGTGCTGTGACTGGCTGTATAAGGTAAACCGGTGTCATCTGACAATGTGCACCGCACCAGAAGCTGTACCACGCCCTCGGCCCAGACCTGACCGCACCGCCCATGATTCGACTGAAACCTTTGCTGCAGCTGGCTTTCGCCACTTTTCTTGGGCTGCTTCCCGCTACCGTGTTGGCCAACACCGATGGTGAACCCGCAGCGGGGTCGGCCGACCGTATCGCGCTATGGCCGCAGGGTATGGCACCGGGGGACAAACCGCTGGCGCAAGCGCAGCGCATCGTCGAGCGCAGCAGCGATCCGGCGTTGCCAGACCGCTATATCGACCATGTCAGCGCGCCCTATCTGGTGGCGTATCGCCCGACCAAGCCCAATGGCAGCGCCTTGCTGGTGGTCCCCGGCGGCGGCTACCAACGCGTTGTGCTGGACAAGGAGGGCACGGCACTGGTGCCCGCCCTGGTGGAGCAGGGCGGCGTGACCCTGTTCGTGTTGCGTTACCGGCTGCCGGGCGAAGGCCGTGCCGACCGCGAAGCGGCGCTGGCCGATGCGCAGCGTGCACTGCGGCTGATCCGCCACCACGCCAAGGACTGGGGCCTGGACCCGCAGCGTATCGGCACGATGGGGTTTTCCGCCGGCGGCCACCTGGCCGCACGGCTGGGCAACGGCTTTGACCGCAACGTCTATCCGCACAGCGACGCAATCGACGCAGAAAGCGCACGCCCCGACTTCCAGCTGCTGATCTACCCGGTCATCACGATGCGCGGCAACGACGTGCATGCAGGCTCACGCGACCGCCTGCTCGGCAGCGCGCCCAGCGACGAACTGCTGCAGCATTACTCGATGCAGCTGCAGGTCCGCGCCGATACACCAGCCACCTTCCTGCTGCATGCCGCCGATGACGAGGTAGTGCCGGTAGGCAACAGCCTGCAGCTCTACGCCAGCCTGCGCAGCGCAAACGTCAGCAGTGAAATGCATCTGTTCCCACACGGCGGCCACGGTTTCGGCACGCGCGGCACAGCGGGCCTCACAACAGCGGCATGGCCACAACTGGCCCTGAGCTGGATGGCATCGCAAACAACTCAACCGAAATAGCGTTCAAGCCCCTCTCCCTCCGGGAGAGGGGTTGGGGTGAGGGCAAAGCGCGCCCAATCCCCACCACCCCAGGACACCACCATGCCGCAAACCCCAAACAATCCCACGCGCCGCAGCTTCCTCCAGCAAACCACCCTGCTGGCCGCAGCAACCAGCCTTGCAACCCTCAGCAACTCCAGCTGGGCCAACACCCTAGCAAGCCCCATCGCCCGCACCCGCAGCGGCCGCCTGGCTGGCCAGACCGAGAACGGTACGCACGTATTCCGCGGCATCCCCTACGGCGCCGACACCGCGCCACGCCGCTTCCAGTCCGCCCTGCAGGAACACCCCTGGCGCGGCATACGCGATGCGCTCGACTACGGAGCAGCTGCCCCGCAAACCGGCAGCGAAGGCCCGGGCAACGAAGACTGCCTCTACCTCAACGTGTGGACGCCAGCACTGCGTGACGGCGGCAAGCGGCCAATCCTGTTCTATATCCACGGCGGCGCCTACAACAACGGCTCCGGCAGCGACCCGCTGTACGATGGCGGCAACCTGAGCCGACGCGGCGACGTGGTGGTGGTGACGGTCAACCACCGCCTCAATCTGTTCGGCTATCTGTATCTGGCCCAGCTCGGCGACGAGACCTCCGCCGACTCCGGCAATGTCGGCCAGCTCGACCTGATACAGGCGCTGCAATGGGTGCGCCAGCACGCCGCCGAATTTGGCGGTGATGCCGACAACGTCACCGTGTTCGGCCAGTCAGGCGGTGGCGCCAAGATCGCCACGCTGATGGCGATGCCGGCAGCCAAGGGCCTGTTCCACCGCGTCTGGACGATGAGCGGCCAGCAGGCCACCGCCGCCGGCCCGCGCGCGGCCACACAACGCGCGCAGCTGGTGCTCGATCACCTCAAGGCCGATCCCGAGGCATTGCGGCGCATGCCGATGCAGCAACTGCTGGAGGCAGTGAAAGTGCGCGATCCCTCGCGCGTGGAGAACAGCAGCCTCTACGTCGGCCCGGTGCTGGACGCACGCAACCTGCCGGTGCATCCGTTCTGGCCGCAGGCGCCGCAGCAATCGGCGACCATCCCGATGGTGATCGGCAACACCCACGACGAAACCCGTGCCTTCCTCGGCAACGACCCGAAGAATTTCGAGCTGAGCTGGGAGGAATTGCCGGCCAAGCTCGAAGCCCAGCAATACGTGGACCTGCTGCCGTCGGTGGTGATCGCCGAGTACCGGCGCCTGTATCCGCAGTACACACCGTCGGACGTGTTCTTCGCCGCCACCACCGCCGGCCGCTCCTGGCGCGGTGCGGTGGAAGAACTGGAAGCGCGTGCGCGCCAGGGCGCACCGACCTGGGCGTACCAGCTGGACGGTTATGACCGTGACGGCGACGCCGCCAAGCTGCGTGCCTTCCATACCCTGGATATCCCGCTGGTGTTCCACAACAACACCCAGCCGGGTTCCCGCACCGGCAACGGTGCGGCGATGCAGCAGCTTGCCGACACCATGAGTGATGCCTTGCTGGCCTTCGCACGGCACGGCGATCCCAACCACGCCGGCCTGCCGCCGTGGCAGCAATACGGCCTGGAACGCCGACAAACGATGCTGTTCGATACACAAAGCCGGCAGATGGACGACCCACGTGGCGGCGAACGTCGGCTCTACCAGCAGGCGCCCTTCATCCAGCGCGGCACCTTCTGAGCTCGCCGGCAGATAGTTTCAACGGAATCTTTACCTGCCTTGCCTAGACTGCAGCGATGACATTGCAATCGCCGCATCCCGAATTCGCCGGCCGCCAGCGCCTGCTGGACGGTATCGACGCCGCCTTGCAGGCCAGCGATACCCACAGCACGGTCGCCCAGGTGCAGGCCGTGCTGGAACACGCCATCCGCGATCCGCAGATCGTGCTGCCGGCCTGCGTGCACGCCCCCGTGCACGATCACTACGCACGCCGCGAGATCTACCGCAGCCCGGAACATGGCTACAGCATCATCGCCATGACCTGGGGGCCAGGGCAGGGCACGCCGCTGCATGACCACGATGGCCTGTGGTGCGTGGAGGGCGTATGGCAGGGCAGCTTGGAGATCACCCCGTACCGGATGCTGGAGCGCGATGGCGAGCGCTACCGGTTTGCACCGCGTGATTGCCTGCATGGCTGCAAGGGCAGTGCAGGCAACCTGATCCCGCCGGACGAGTTTCATACGCTGCGTAACAGCGACACCGAACAGATTGCGATCTCGGTACACGTCTACCAGCGCGTGATGGAGCGCAGTCACGTGTTCCAGCCGATCGATGATGCGCCACGCTGGTATGCGCGTGAATGCAGGGAGTTGGGCCTGGACGCGTGAGCCGGCGGCTTTTGTAGGAGCGGCGTAAGCCGCGAAGCCGGCAATGCAAGCAACACCTGTAGTGGGGGGGGGGGGGGGGGGGAGGGGGGGGGGTCGGGGGGCGGGGGCGGCGCGCGGG
>NZ_JBRREA010000108.1:0-4738 GCF_056759975.1 Stenotrophomonas sp. STEN031 | reverse complement strand
CCCCCTCCCCCCGCCGCGGGCGGCCCGGGCGCCGCACGGCCCGCGGCCCCAGCCCGCCGCGGCCGGGCGCACCCGCGCCCCCCCCCCCCCCCCCCCGCCCCCCCCCACTACAGATGCGGCTTCAACCGCCTGGCTTGGCAGTCTCTATGACTACGCCCATCTGCTTGCCGGCTTCGGCCAGCCTCACCTTCTTTCCGTCACTGCGGGCGATCAGATAATCCGCCGCCACCCAGCCACTTTTGCCCTCGGCACGCACGTTGCACCATTGCAGGTCGGCCAGGCAGCGCTGCACTTCCACCGTGGTGCCCACCGGCAATACCGCCAGGCGCTCGGCACGCTGGTCCGGCGCGCTGCGCAGGTTCAGGCCATTGCTGACCTGGGCGGCAGGCTCGTTGATCTGCGGCTGGAACCACAGCACCACGCCGATGATCGCCGCAGCCGCAGCGATACGCAGATACAGGCGGGGCTTGCCGTCGGTGGACTTGAACAACCTGTGCATGGCGAGTGCGGCGGGACCGGTGCGGCCAGATGAAGGATCTATGGTGACACGTCAAACTTGAACCCGCGCCGTTGCGGACCCATCGCGTTCAGGCAGCACTGACATCCAGCGCTGTAAGCCGTGCAGCGCCTTCGCCTCTGGCAACTTCCAACCTGTACACCCCGGCATTGGGCACATGCATCCCGGTCTGGAAGGCACGGAATGCCTGCATGTCCGCAGGCCTGTTCACCGTCCGCCCTTGCAGGCGCCAGGCCAGCAGGCCGATCCAGATACCATGGCCAACGAATACGCTGCCGTCTTCGAAGTCATGCAGGCGAGCCAGGAAGGCCTCAACCCGAGCCGCGAAACCATCGAAGCTGTCGGCAACATCGCCGTCACGATGAGCAGGATCGCCGCGCTGCCAGTAGTCACGCGCCAACACCGCGACCTCGGCGGACACCTTGCCTTCGACAGTGGCAAGCGCCAGATAGCTGAACTCATCCAGCTCGGCGATCTCCTGTGCCTCAAGCCCGTGGGCATCGACGAAGTACGCCGCCGTCTGCCGGGCGCGCAGCATCTGCGAGCAGTACAGCCGCGCCGGCCGCAATGGCCAGCGCGCCAGAAGATCCTGCACTTGCTGCCGGCCCAAGGCGCTGAGCGGGATCTCCCGATCAGCCATGGCGAACGCACCCGCGTTGGCCATGCTCTGCCCATGCCGAACGAAGTAGAGCGTCCGCACTCGATCCGGGTCGGACGCCGTCTGCATCAGGCCGTCATGCCGCTATGTCGCAGAAGGGCATCAATCTGCGGCTCACGGCCACGGAAGGCGCGGAAATTCTCAGCCGCGCTGCGACTGCCGCCGCGTGACAGCACTTCCTCGCGGAAGCGTGCGCCGGTCTCGGCCAAGGCGTCTGGTGCTTCCTCGAACGCCGCATAGGCATCGGCACTGAGCACTTCGGCCCATTTGTAGCTGTAGTAACCGGCCGCATAGCCACCAGCAAAGATATGGCTGAACTGGTTGGCGAAGCGGTTCCAGGCCGGCGGGATGTTCACCGCCACCTCGCCGCGCACGCGTTCCAGCAGCTGCAGCACGCTTTCCTGCTCGGGCTGGTACTGGCTGTGCAGCAACATGTCGAACAGGCCGAACTCCAGCTGGCGCACGGTGAACATGCCGCTCTGGAAATTCTTCGCCGCCAGCATCTTGTCGAACAGTTCACGCGGCAGCGGCGCGCCGGTATCGACGTGCGCGGTCATCGCCTGTACCTGTTCCCACTCCCAGCAGAAGTTCTCCATGAACTGGCTGGGCAGCTCCACTGCATCCCACTCCACGCCATTGATGCCGGCCACCGCCAGCTCACCGATGCGGGTCAGCAACTGGTGCAGGCCGTGGCCCATTTCATGGAAGACGGTGGTGACTTCGTCGTGGCTGAAGGTCGCCGGTTTGCCATCATTGCCGCGGCCGAAATTGCAGACCAGATAGACCAGCGGCGTCTGCACGCCAGCAGCAGTAACGCGACGGTTGCGGCAGTCGTCCATCCAGGCGCCACCGCGCTTGCCTTCGCGCGCGTACAGGTCCATGTAGAACTGGCCAACCAGCGCGCCATCGGCATCCACCAGTCGATAGAAACGCACATCCTCGTGCCAGACCGGCGCGCTGTCCTGTTCCACCTTGAGGCCGTACAGACGCTCGATCACGCCGAACAGGCCGGCCAACACCTTGGGCTCGGTGAAGTACTGCTTCACTTCCTGCTCAGAGTAGCTGTAACGCGCCTGCTTGAGCTTCTCGGCCACATAGGCCAGGTCCCAGGCCTGCAGTTCACCCATGCCCAACTGCTCGCGGGCAAAAGCCTCCAGCTCGGCGCGGTCGCGCTGCGCATAGGGCTTGGCGCGTGCGGCCAGATCACGCAGGAAGCCCAGCACCTGCGGCGCATCACTGGCCATCTTGGTGGCAATGGAGTACTCGGCGTAGTTGTCGAAACCCAGCAATGCGGCCAGTTCGTTGCGCACGGCGAGAATGCGATCGATATTGCCGGTGTTGTCCAGCGCCGCATCACCGAACTCCGATGCGCGCACCGCATGCGCGCGATACAGCTGCTTGCGCAGCGCGCGGTTGTCGGCGTAGGTCTGCACCGGCAGATAGCACGGCATCTGCAGGGTCAGCTTGTACCCTTCGCGACCATCCTTCTGCGCGGCGGCGCGGGCGCTGGCAACCACGTCATCGGGCAGGCCCAGCAGGTCGTCGGCTACATCCACGTAGAGCGCGAACGCATCGCCGGCATCGAGTACGTTCTGCGAGAACTTGGCCTGCAGGCCGGACAGTTCTTCCTGCAACTCGGCGAAACGCGCCTTGCCGGCGTCGTCCAGCTCGGCACCGCCGAGGCGGAAGTCGCGCAATGCATTTTCCAGCGCCTTGCGCTGTGCTTCGTCGTAACTGGCCGCTGCTGGCGCCGCAGCCAGCAGCTTGTACTGCGCGTACAGCGCCGGGTTCTGCGCGACCGAGCTGCCGAAGCGGCTGATCTTCGGCAGATTCGCGTTGTAGACCTCGCGTAGCTCCGGCGTATTGACCACCGCCTGCAGGTGCGAGACCTGGCCCCAGGCGCGATACAAGCGCTCGGTAGCATCGTCCAGCGGCACCACGAAGTTCTCCCAGCTCACCGGCGCCACGGCTTCTGCGGCTTTCACCGCGGCCTCGGCTTCGGCCAGCAGCGTATCGACGGCCGGAGTGACGTGTTCAGCGCGGATCGCGTCGAAACGCGGCAGGCCGGAGAAATCGTGCAGGGGATTGGTGGTGTTCACAACATTCCTTCAAACAGTTCCGGCTATGCCGGCATCAAACCTGATATGGCGACGCTTCCAGCCAGGCACAAGGCAGGACCGGCATGCCCTGTCCAGCCACGGCCGAGGCCACCACCGCATCGGCACCGTCCACGTCGATGCCCTGCTGGCGGTACCAGTCCGGGTTGTAATAGCTGTGCGCGTAGCGTTCGCCAGCATCGCAGAGGATGCTGACAATGGAACCGTCTCGGCCAGCCGCGCGCATCTGCTGTGCGGCATACAGCACGCCGATGAAATTGGTGCCGGTGGAGCCGCCAACACGCCGCCCCAAGGTGGCACTGACATGGCGCATCGCAGCCAGGCTCAGCGCATCACTCACCTTCACCATCGCATCGACGCAGGTAGGTATGAAACTGCGCTCCACGCGCGGACGGCCAATGCCTTCCACGCGCGAGCCGCCTTCGCAGGTCATGTCACGCCAGTCGCGACCTTCGAGCGCAGCGCAGTAGCCGTCGTAGAAGATCGACACCTCAGGGTCCGCGCACAGGATGCGGGTGTCGTGGCGGCGGTAGCTGACGTAACGGCCCAGGGTAGCGGCGGTGCCGCCGGTGCCGGGGCTGCAGACAATCCATTCCGGCACCGGATGCGGTTCTTCGGCCATCTGCTTGAAGATGGACTCGGCGATGTTGTTGTTGGCGCGCCAATCGGTGGCGCGTTCGGCGTAGGTGAACTGGTCCATGAAGTGGCCGCCGGTTTCGCGCGCCAATCGTTCGGATTCGCAATTCAGGTCGCAGGCGCGCTGCACCAGATGGCAGCGGCCGCCATGGAATTCGATGGCGGCGATCTTTTCCGGCGAGGTGCTGGCCGGGATCACCGCGATGAACGGCAGGCCCAGCAGACGTGCGAAGTAGGCCTCCGATACCGCGGTGGAGCCGCTGGAGGCCTCGATCACCGGGCAACCCTCGCGCAACCAGCCATTGGCCAGCGCGTACAGGAACAGCGAGCGGGCAAGCCGATGCTTGAGACTGCCGGTCGGGTGACTGGATTCATCCTTCAGATAGACATCGATACCCGGGAAGCCCGGCAGGTCGATGGGAATCAGATGGGTATCGGCCGAACGGTTGTAGTCGGCTTCAATCTTGTGGATGGCCGCCGCCACCCAATCACGCTGAGACATGGATCGCCACTTCTTGGTGAATGCTGGAGTGGATTCTACTTGGTTGGGCAAAACCGAGGTCAAAGTGCGGTTTCGTTCCGAAACCTCACTTTGACCTCGGTTTTTCCTTGGCTTCGGCTTTCGCCCTTCCCTCACATTCAAGCAAAAGCAGGGCCCAGAGCGATTCCCGCCTCCGCGGGAATGACGATCTGAAACACTCTCGGGAGTAAAAACCGGGGTGGGGGGGGGGGGGGGGGGGGACCCCCCGCGGGGGCCCGGGGTTGAGGGGCGCAAACGCGCCCCCCCCCCCGCGGGGGGGGGGGTTGGTG
>NZ_JBRREA010000107.1:0-4816 GCF_056759975.1 Stenotrophomonas sp. STEN031 | reverse complement strand
CCGGTAACGCCTCTGCCGAGCATGGCTCGGCACTACAGGGGGTAAATTCGTGCACAAGGCCTCTTGCCGAACATGGCTCGGCACTACAAAAAAGAAAGGCCCGGGTTTCCCCGGGCCTTCGTGTTACTGCTGCTGCCTTGCTCAGGCGGCGAACAGTGCCTTCATCTTCTTCAGCGCGTTGGCTTCGATCTGGCGAATGCGCTCGGCCGACACGCCGTACTCATCGGCCAGTTCCTGCAGCGTCACCTTGCTGTCGGCTTCCAGCCAACGGCGGGCGATGATGTCGCGCGAACGCTGGTCGAGCTTGGCCAGACCTTCGCGCAGCAGGCTCAGCTGGTTGTCTTCGCTGTCCTCGCGCTCATAGGCCTGCGACGGATCTTCATCGCGCGCGACCAGATACGCAGCCGGCGACGGCGGCGCATGATCGTCGTCTTCATCCGACGGCGCATCGAAGCCGATGTCACGACCGGACAGGCGCGATTCCATCTCCATCACTTCACGCTCGGAGACGTTCAGATCCTTGGCGACAGCGCTGACCTCGGCGGCGTTCATCCAGCCCAGGCGGGTCTTGGACTTGCGCAGGTTGAAGAACAGCTTGCGCTGCGCCTTGGTCGTGGCGACCTTGACGATGCGCCAGTTCTTGAGGATGAACTCGTGCATCTCGGCACGGATCCAGTGCACCGCGAAGGAAACCAGGCGCACGCCCATGTCCGGGTCGAAGCGCTTGACCGCCTTCATCAGGCCGATGTTGCCTTCCTGGATCAGGTCGCCCAGCTGCAGCCCGTAGCCGTTGTAACCGCGGGCCACGTGCACCACGAAGCGCAGGTGCGAATGCACCAGCTCACGCGCGGCGTTCAGATCCTGCTCGTCGCGGAAGCGACGCGACAGTTCCTGCTCCTCATCGACCGACAGCACCGGGATCTGGTGCACGGCACCGATGTAGGCGTCCAGCGAACCGAGCGCACTGGGAATCGGGAGATTGTTTGCCACAAGGGCAGTAGAGGTGTTCAGGTTCATAGGACCTCATCTTAGCAGTCGAACTATTGGACTGCTCAGTACAGAAAAAGTTCCAGCGTTCTGTTTTTGTTCGCAAACTCGAGGTCAAACCTGAATAGGCGACAGCAACGACGGCATTCCCAACCCCTCCAAGGTAGCAAAGCCAAGGTCACCGCGATATGACAGGAATCAAGGCAGTTCAGCGATCAGACGGCGCCAGATCGGCCAAGCCCGGCAGCCGCCAGTCGATCCGGGTCTGGCCGTTGCGGGCCAGGTAGTCATTGGCCTGCGAGAAATGCCGGCAGCCGAGGAAGCCGCGATGGGCCGACAACGGCGAGGGATGCGGCGCCTTGAACACACGGTGGCGGCGGGTATCGATGACCTTGCCCTTCTGCTGGGCATAAGCGCCCCACAGCAGGAACACCAGGCCTTCACGCTCGCGGTTGAGCACGTCGACCACATGGTCGGTGAAACCCTCCCAGCCGCGGCCCTGGTGCGCGCCCGCCTTGCCCTCTTCCACCGTCAGCACGGCGTTGAGCAGCAACACGCCCTGCTGCGCCCATGGCAGCAGACAGCCGTGGTCCGGGCGCGGGATGGCCAGGTCGGCCTCGATCTCTTTGTAGATATTGAGCAGCGACGGCGGCACCGGCACGCCCGGCTTCACCGAGAAGCTCAAACCGTGCGCCTGGCCATAGCCGTGGTACGGGTCCTGGCCCAGCACCACCACCTTGACCTGCTCGAACGGGGTAGCGTTGAAGGCCGCGAAGATTTCCGGGCCAGGCGGAAACACATGTGCGCCAGCGGCCTTGCGCTTGCGCAGGAACGCCGACAGCTCGCGCATCTCCGGCCGCAGCAGCCAGTCGCCGATACGGGACTTCCAGCTGGGCTCCAACTGGATCTGTACGCCGTCCTCGCTCACAGCACCACCGCCGGCTGGGCCATGCGCGCCAGCCGCAGCTGGAACAACACCTTGGTCACCAGCAGGCGTTCTTCGATGGGCTTCTGCACCAGGTCATTGGCCCCGGACTGCAGCAAGGCCGACTGGTTGTGCGGGTTGCCATCACCGGTCATCACCAGCACCGGCAGGCGGCGCTTGCCATAGGCGAAGTCGACGCGGATGCGCTCAACCACATCGCGGCCGCTCAGCTCGCCCTTGAGGGTGACGTCGGTCAGCACCAGGTCCACCTGCCGCGTGGTGCGGCCCAGCGACTCGGCGGTGAGCAGCGAGAACGCATCCTCGGCGGTGAGCACGTGCACGACGTGCAGGTCATGGCGTTCGAGCATGCGCTTGGTGGCCTCGGCCACCACCCGGCTGTCCTCGACATACAACACGGTGGCGTTGGCCACCGGCTCGGGCTGCACATAGCCACGGATGAAGGTTGCCAGGGCTTCATGGCCCAGTGCCTTGTCGAAATAGTCGGTGACGTACTCGGTGAAACGGCGCTGCTCCAGATGCTGCTGGGCGTCGCCGGAAACCACGATCACCGGCACATAGGCCTGCCCCGCGGTCTCACGCACGCCACGCGCCAGCGCCAGGCCATCGCCATCGGGCAAGGCCAGCGAAGTGGTGACCAGATGCACCGGACCGGCAGCCAGCGCCTCGCGCGCCTCGGCGATGCTGGCGCAGCCCACCACTTCAACGTCGGGCAATTCGCGCTTGAGCACGTCGCTGATCAGGCGCCGTACCAGTTTGGATCCATCGACCACCATTACCCGCGGCGCGTCGCTGATCAGGTGCTTGAGCTCGTGCGTGGACATGCGGGCCTCAGGTTTCAGTCGGGCGAGTCTGCCTGAGGAAGTGACCTGTCACCAGCCATGCCCCCAACCAACCCAGAATCGTGGTGCCAACCAGCACCATGCCCGAATGCAGCAGATCCAGGCCATGCAACGTGAAAGGACTGCCGTAGCTCTGCGACAGACTGGCCAGCGGCGCACGCAGGGCCAGCCCGCACACGCCGATCAGGCCCAGCGCCACGGCACCGGCGCCCAGCCCGTACCACGCGCCCAGATAGACGAACGGACGACGGATGAAACCGTCGCTGGCACCGAGCAACTGCAGCACGCCGATCTCCTCGCGCCGCGCCTGGATATCCAGGCGCACGGTATTGCCGACCACCAGCGCCGCCCCCAGGCCCAGCAGCACCGACAGCACCTGCACCAGCCGCGCACCAAAGCTCAGCCAGCCATCCAGGCGCTGCCGCCAAAGCGCATCGTGCTGGACCAGATCGGCCTGTGGCAGGGTTTCCAGCGACTTGGCCAGGGCAGCATCGACGCCATCGGTCGGGGTCACGATCAGCAACGTGGGCAGCGGGTTCTCACCCAGTGCATCGATGGCTTCACCCAGGCCGGCGTTCTGGCGCAGTTCGGCCAATCCTTCGTCCGGCGTACGCAACTGCACCTGCTCCACATCGGCACGGGCGCGCAGGGTCTTGGCCAGATCCTGCGCGGCGGCGGCGTCGACATCGGTCTTCAGGAACAGATTGATATCGCGCGACTGCTGCACGCTGCCAGAGAAATGCTTGAGATTGTCCAAGGCGATCGACAGGCCCAACGGAAGTGCCAGGGCCAGCGCCATCACCGCTACGGTCAGCGCGGTAGCCCATGGCCTGCGCACGGCGCGACCGAGGCTGAAAACCACGCTGTGCAGATGGTGATTGATCCAGGTGGCCAGCCGCGACGGCGCCGCCGTGCTGGTATTGCTGCTGCCGCTTTCAGGCTTGCTGCTGGTAGTCATTCGGCCAGGTCCTGCGGCGAGATGTCATCGACCAGACGGCCGTGGTCGAGGATCAGCACACGCTTGCGCATCTGCTTGAGCAGGGCCAGATCATGGCTGACCACCAGCACGCTGGTGCCACGCGCCGGCAGTTCTGCAAACAGGGTCATGATCTCCGCCGCCAGGGTCGGGTCGAGATTGCCGGTGGGCTCGTCGGCCACCAGCAGCCTGGGCTCGGCGACAATCGCGCGGGCGATGCCGACGCGCTGCTGCTCGCCGGCCGACAGTTCGCTGGGCAGCGCCTTCTCGCGATGGCCAAGGCCCATCCGCTCAAGCACCGAGCGCACCCGCTTGCCGGTATCGGCACGGCGGTCACCGCGCAGGATCAGCGGCAGGGCGACGTTCTCGCCGATGCTGCGGTCGACCAGCAGACGATGTTCCTGGTAGACCGCGCCGACTTCGCGCCGATGCAGGGCAACCTTGCCGCCGCGCACCTTGAGCAGGTTGCGCTCACCGAAGATGACCGCGCCACGGCTGGGCCGCTCGCTCAGGTGAATCAGCTTGAGCAGGGTGCTCTTGCCGGCACCGGAGTGCCCGGTGACGAACAGCATTTCGCCGGCCGCCACCTCGAAGCTGACGTCCACCAGCGCCTGATGGCCACCGGCATACTGTTTGCTGACATTGTCAAAACGCAGAACGCTCATCGTGCTGATTATGCAGGAGCGCGGGCAGACTGCGGAGGATGCCGGTCACGCGACGTGGGTTACGTGTAGTGCCGAGCCATGCTCGGCAAGGGGCTTTACTGGCCACGCTGCGGGAGCGGCGCAAGCCGCGAAGCCGGGATTGCATCAACCGGCAAAAAACTCACCCCTCCCCAACCCTCCCCTTTGCTGCGCAAAAGGGAGGGAGCTGTAGTGCCGAGCCATGCTCGGCAAGGGGCTTTACTGGCCACGCTGCGGGAGCGGCGCAAGCCGCGAAGCCGGGATTGCATCAACCGGCAAAAAGCTTACCCCTCCCCAACCCTCCCCTTTGCTGCGCAAAAGGGAGGGGGCTGTAGTGCCGAGCCATGCTCGGCAAGGGACTTTATCGGGCATGCCCCTGCCGAGC
>NZ_JBRREA010000106.1:0-5171 GCF_056759975.1 Stenotrophomonas sp. STEN031 | reverse complement strand
CCGGGAACTTGCGACCAGGATGCCGGACAACGGGCATATTCGATTGGTCTGAGTAGATCTCGACGTTCTCGATGCGCATGATCTGATGCCTAACTCTGGAATTAAGCCGACCCGCGAAGCGGGTTCGGCTTGAATGAACTGTTAGGCGGCTGTGGCCAACTACTGCCCCCTGACCAATGCTGCCTTGTTTGTGTAACCGAACGCGAGTCGATCATGCCACAGCTTGCGGGATGGAGCTTGGCCGGGAAACCTTGCCGAGCGTCGCCGCCGAAGTGCGATGAAATGATTGCGACCGGGCAGTGAGGTGTAAGACAAAGTGGCGAGCTAGCCGGTGCCAAGAACAGTTGGAGCTGTTACCCGGAGCCGACCGGTGAATTGCCGATGTTGCTGCCGAGAGAGGAAGGGCCAGCCAACCAAACACACCGCCGCCTAACGCCTGAGTTAAGCCGAGCCGCGAAGCGGGTTCGGCTTGAATGAACGGTTAGGTGCCGGGCAGTGCAAGCACGCGCTGCCAAAGCAGCTCTAGCGGCTTCCACTCCGGGGGGCAGTCTAGCCACCAAGAATGGCGCAAAAAGGTCTCGCCGTGTTGTATCTCTACATAGCAATTTTGCCCGCCAAAGCCGAGTGTAGGTGCTGGTACAGCAGGTATGGGGTGCCCGTGAAGCTCGGATAGCCACCCAAGAACAATCACGCTTGGAAGAGTAAATGCCCTGTACTCCAAGCTGGGGTCAATCCGGCCCTGATCTCGGAGCGAGGGGATTACTAGATCAGACTCGATCTGTCGAAACCCGCGAAAAGTGTCACCCGCCTGATGAAGCTCGACCAAAAGGCTGCTCGTGCCCTTACGGCTGCGGGTCCAACATCTAACGACAAAGAAAGACTCTTCCACGGCACCTAACTCTGGAATTAAGCCGACCCGCGAAGCGGGTTCGGCTTGAATGAATTGTTAGGTGCCATCGAAGCGATAGACACTAGCTTGCGATGTCCATCTTGGCTGACCCGTAAAGGCGAACTGACCGCTCAAGAGATGGAGAGCCTTCATGCTCTGGGTATGAGGACACACTGATCACCCAATTTTGACCAAAGAACACAAGTTCGAGTGGGGTCAGCTTAGTGAGGAAGAGCAATGCCAACTGTTCCTCAGAGCTTGCAGTGAAGAATTCGAAGTCTGCCTTGTACTCTTCTACGCCAATTGCAGACGACCCGCCTTTGGAGCTAACGAAGCGAGCTATTTTGCTGAGCCAGGCGCCATAAGCATCAGCCTCTGGAAATAGCTCAATTCTCTCCATGGGGCTCTGCAATATTTTCCGAAGAGTTTCAGCTTCCTGCTTTGTGACCGGAGCAATCATTGGACCCTCTTGTGGAACCTAACTCTGGAATTAAGCCGCGCCGCGCAGCGGCGTCGGCTTGAATGAATTGTTAGCGCTCAACCCGTGCACTCGCGACTGTCCGAATACAGGTAGTAAGTGTCGAGATCTAGTCGCAAGCCGTAGAAGGCGAGCCGGGAAACGATAGTCGTTGAAACGCAGAGTCCCGCACCAATATCATTGAAGTTGCCAACTAGTTGCATGGTGCCGCCTAAGCGATGGCTGACGGCGGCAAAGGCGCTTGAGTTGGCGTCCATTTGAAGAAGAACGTCCTCCAGGTGTTCCTCCAAAGCTGCGGTACGCTCGACCCTGGAATAAAGCGACCATTTACCCGTCCGCCGTTCCCGGTGCCGAGAGTCTCGGTCTCCCTTGCGCCAAGCGCGTGTCGGAGTGGTGCCAAGCTCAGCAGACACAACCGAAGGGTCAAGGTCGTCGTCGTACACCGCGAAGTAGGCATAGCAGTTGTTGGGATCTGTCATTGAGCGCTAACTCGTATTGGACCGCCTAACAGCGGTGTAGCGCGGAGTATCCCGCGTTTTGTCCCTGCGTGGAACCGGGCGGATTCCCCCGCTGGATCAAATGTTTGTGTTCGAACGCTCTGCGCTCTATACGCTGTTTTCGGCCTGCAATAACCGCCAGCTAGCGGTCATAACAGGTAGCGATCGCTTTGCCGCGGTGTAACAACCTGCGGAAGGCCGTGGTGGTGGCACGCAAAGGTGATTTTCCTGTGCCCGTAAGTACACAAGCCAGGGCAAACGCCGCTTCACTCCACCTGTCGCACCTGTGCCTGCTCGGCAGCATTCCGCAGCGCCTGTAGAAACCTTGCCAAGGGCGCGCTCTGCGGCTCGCCGTCGCGCGTGTAAACCATTACCGGCCGTTGCCATGCAAACCCAGGTGCATCCAGCTTCACCCAATGGCCGGCAAGCAACTCGGCCTGCGCCAATCGGCTGGGCAGCAACGTGAGATAGCCGCCGTCGCGGATCATCGCGCGCATGAATTCCGGTGAGCCGCTTTCCATCGTATTGAGCGGTGGCTCCAGGCCGGCTTCGTGGAAGCGTTGCCGGAACGCGGCCTCCACCGCGCCCAGGCGCCGTCCGAATATCCAGGCCTGCTCCAGCAACTGTGCTGGCGTGATATCGCGTTGCCGCGCCAGCGGGTGGCGCACGCTGGCGAGCACACGGTACTCATCGTGCATCAGCACGTCGCTCTTGATGCGCGGGTCCGGGTCGCCGTCGCCGAAGGTGTGCAGGGTGACCACCGCGTCCAGCTCGCGCGCCAGCAGGTTGGGCAGCAGCTCGGGCAGGATGCCGCCGCTGACGTGGATGCCGATCTTCGGCCAGTGCCGGCGCAGGGCCAGCACCGCTGGCGCGACCAGCGAGCCGGCGGTGCTGGGGCCGGTGCCGATGCGCAATTGTCCCTCGGCGCCGGTCTGCAGCTCCTGCAGGCGGTCCTCGAAGCGGCGCACCGCGTCGTGGGCGGGCTGGGCGTGCTCCATCAGCAGGCGGCCCACGTCGGTGAGCCGCGCCTCGCGGCTGCCGCGCTCGAACAGGCGCGCGCCCAGTTGCTGCTCCAGCGCCTGGATGCCCTTGCTCAGGGCCTGCTGGGTGCGGCCGGTGGCCGCGGCGGCGCGGGTAAAACTGCCGTGTTCAACCACGGACAGGAAGTAGCGGAGCTGGCGTAGATCCATGGCGGGTGCACTGTAACAACCAATGGTTGTGGATCGTACGCGAATTGGTTGGCGGTTGTCGGGGCAGGGCGCTGATAGTCGGGCCTATCGCAATCTCCCGGGAGGGGAACCATGGCCAGTCGCAACGCCGTCAAACAGTGGGACCAGCAGTACGACCTCGTCATCGCCGGCTTTGGCCTGGCTGCCATGTGCGCCGCTATCGAGGCGCATGACCTGGACCCGAACCTGTCCATCCTCATTCTGGAAAAGGCCAACGAGGCCGAGACCGGCGGCAACAGCCGGGTGGCCGGGCAATCGTTGCTGATCACCAAGAACGCCAAGGTGCTGGCCGAGTACCAGCGCAAGATGAGCGTGGCCAACCCGATCCCGGAAGACATGCTGGTGCCGTGGTCCGAGGCGATGGAAGCGCTGGAGCCGTGGATCCAGGAGCGCGCCTCCCAGGCCGGTGCGCAGTTCATCCATGGCACCGGCTTCTCCGAGCGCGATGCGGTGCTGGAATTCCCTGAGTTCGGTGCACGCGAGGCGGTGCACTGCACGGCCACAATCCTGCCGATTCCCTCGGGCGTGTACCTGGCCTTCCGCGAGAACATCCGCCTGCGTCCGCGCATCCAGATCGCCTACGAGTCGCCGCTCAAGGACCTGGTGCAGGACCCGGATACGCTGGAAGTGTTTGGTGTCATTGCCGAGCAGAACGGCCAGCGCGTGGCCATCCGTGCCAACAAGGGCGTGGTGATGGCCACCGGCGGCTTTGAAGCCAACCTCGACATGCAGCGCAATTACTTCGGCCTGGCCAACCCGGCACCGCTGGGCACGCCGCACAACACCGGCGACGGCATCAAGATCCTGCAGAAGGCCGGCGCCGATCTGTGGCATATGCGCAACCAGGGCCAGTCGGGCGGCATCTGGCCGGGCTTCAAGCCGGAGGGCTTCGTCAACGGCTTCCTGCGCAATTTCTTCTGGCAGAGCTTCAGCTGGATCGAGGTGGATGCGAACACCGAGCGCTTCTACAACGAAACCGCCGAGCTGCAGCTCACCCATTACAAGGAAAAGAAGCACGGCCATTGGGTGGACACCCCGCACTATCGTGCGCAGCCGGTGCACATGATCTTTGATGCCATCACCTGCCAGTACAACAAGCTGGTGGTGGAAGTGATGAGCTGGAACCCGGTGGTACGCGGCTACAAGTGGTCCGATGACAACTCGGCGGAAATCGAGAAGGGCTGGATCCAGCAGGCCGACACGCTTGAAGAGCTGGCAGTGAAGATCAACCGTGACCCGGCCAAGCTGCGCGCGGAAGTGGAGCGCTACAACGCGGCCTGCGCGGCCAGGCACGATGCTGATTTTGGCCGCAACCCGGACACCTTGTTCCCGATCACGCAGGCGCCGTTCTACGGCGTGCGTGTTGACCCGGTGATCGTCTGCACTGGCGGTGGTGCGCGTCGCAACATCAAGTCCGAGGTGCTGGACCACGATGGCAAGCACATCCCGCGCCTGTACGAAGCCGGCGAAATGGGCTCGATGTTCTCGGACCTGTACCAGAACGGTTCGTACCTGACCGAAGCGATGATCTCCGGCCGCGCGGCAGGCCGTGAAATCGTTGGTCTTGGCAACTGGGAGGGCTGAGCATGAAGGTTGCTACCCCCGCGATGAAGCTGGACGTGCGCATCAACGACGTCAAGGCCGAGGATGGCCTGCTGGTGATGGATGGTGTCGCCGGCATGCTGCCGTGCAAGACCAGCCTGACGCCGGCAGAGTTCCGCCAGATGATGAAGCTGGCACTGCGGCCCAGCGTGTTGGCGCTGCTGTTCAAGAAGTAAGCCCGGTAGCGCCACGCAGCGCTGTTGTGTGAAGCGCTGCCTGAAGCCTTGCTTGAAAGCTTGCTTGAAGCCCCTCTCCCCCCGGGAGAGGGGTTGGGGAGAGGGTGAGGTGCGAAGCACCGCGCAGAAGCCAGAAGCCCCCTCATCCGCCCCTTCGGGGCACCTTCTCCCGCTTGCGGGAGAAGGGACTGCAAAGCAGTGCAAAGCAGTGCAAAGCAGTGCAAAGCAGTGCAAAGCAGTGCAAAGCAGTGCAAAGCAGTGCAAAGCAGTGCAAAGCAGTGCAAAGCAGTGCAAAGCAGT
>NZ_JBRREA010000105.1:0-5252 GCF_056759975.1 Stenotrophomonas sp. STEN031 | reverse complement strand
TTAGAGGGGGGTGTACTGTTCGGGGGCCGCCGTTGATTATTGCGTAAGACATATGCGCGCCCCCCCCCCGCGCGTGCGGGGCCCGCCACTACAGTTGCTCCGCCTCAGCGTTGGCAATTCCCGCACCACACCGTTGCCCGCTGACCAATGCTGGCATAGCGCAGTGCGCGCCCGCATTGTTTGCAGTTCTCGCCTTCCCGCCCGTACACAAGCAGCTCCTGCTCGAAGTAACCCGGCGCACCATCGGGACTGATGAAATCGCGCAAGGTGGTCCCGCCACGGGTGATCGCATGACCCAGGATTTCCTTCACCGCATCGGCAAGCCGCTGGTAGCGCGCCCGCGATACCTTGCCGGCTTCACGCAGGGGATTGATACCGGCCATGAACAGACTTTCCGCCGCATAGATATTGCCGACGCCGACGACGATGCCCTGGTCCATCAGGAAGGTCTTGATCGGCGCCTTGCGGCCACGGCTGCGCTGGAACAGGTAGTCGCCATCGAAGTCCGCATCCAGCGGTTCGGGGCCAAGATCGCGCAGCAATTCATGCGTCTCGCCAGCGGGCTGCCACAACAGGCAACCAAACCGGCGCGGATCATTGAAGCGCAGCAGGCGGCCGTCTTCCAAGCTGATATCCACGTGATCGTGCGCGCGCACCGGGGTATCGCCGGGCAACACACGCAGGCTGCCGGACATGCCCAGGTGCAACACCGCACTGCCCGCTTCGGTATCCAGCAACAGGTACTTGGCGCGGCGACGGATCGCTTCGATGCGCTGACCCGGCAGCTGCTGTTCGATCTCGGCGGGAATCGGCCAGCGCAGGTCCGGTCGGCGCAGGATCACGCCGTGGATGCGGCGATCCACCAGATGGGGTTCCAGGCCGCGCCGGGTAGTTTCTACTTCGGGTAGTTCTGGCATGCGAATCTCAAGAAAATTGTGTTTGATGGGTTTTGTGGGAACGGCGTGGGCCGTGAAGCGGGCGGTGGCGAACAGCGGACCTGTATCGATTGCAATGCGCTATCGGCTTCGGTTGGATTGGTGGCTTCGCGGCTTACGCCGCTCCCACGTCCACACCCACATCCCGCATTTCATGGGCTGCAGGTCAGCGCGGTGGCGCCATCAGTTCGCGGGCGCTGAGGTAACCGTCGCCGTTGGCATCCTGGCGGGCGAAACGGGCCAGGATCACCTGCCGCTGTTCCTCGCGGCTGATCGGCTTGCCACGCCCGCCCGGCTGCTCATCAGCCTGCAGCACGCCATCGCCATTGCGGTCCATCTTGTCGAAGGCGTACAGCATCCACTGCAGGTATTCATCCGGGCTGACCCGGCCATCGCCATCGCTGTCCATGCGCTGCAGGTAGGCGTTGGTGTCCTCTACCTGGGCGGTGGCTGGCAACGAAGCGGCAAGCAGAAAAAAGAGGGCAATCGTCTTCATGCGGCGTTGAGCGAATAGCCTTTCAGGCGTGCTGCATAGGCCTGCAATGCAGCGCTGCCGCTGGCCTCGGCCTCCTGGCACCACTGTTGCAGCTGGCGCAGGCGTTCGGCGGCGTCATGGCTGCGTGCTTCCAGCAAGGCTGACAGGCGCGCACGATGTTCGACCAACAACTGGATGCGCGGGCGCTGCTGCACCCAGCTCTGCAACTGCGCACGACAGTCGGGTTTGAGCCAGCGACCGTCATTGACCAGGCCCTTGCGCATGCGCCGCGGCAATAGCTTGCGCAGCTTGGCACCTGCTGCTGCAGCCTCTTCCTTCAAGGCTGGCGCGAACACATTGCGCTGGTAATCGGTCATGGCCTGGAAGCGGTGCGACAACAGCGCCTTCAAGGTATCGGCATCGGGCACCGCGATATTCGGACGGATATCCATGCTCGGCGCTACCCGCAGCACCTTGGCCAGGCGCAGCAACTGCAGCAGGCGGATCACCTGCCAGCCGATGTCGAACTCCCAACGTCGCATCGAGAAACGTGCCGAGCTCGGGAAGGCATGATGGTTGTTGTGCAGTTCTTCGCCGCCGATCCAGAACGCCCACGGCGTGAGATTGGTCGAGGTGTCGGCCGATTCAAAATTGCGATACCCCCACCAATGGCCGAGGCCGTTGACCACGCCTGCCGCCCAGAACGGAATCCATGCCATCTGGATCGCCCACAAGGCGATGCCGGGCAGGCCGAACAACACGGTGTTGATCGCGAACAGCAGGATCGGGCCGAGATTGGCATGCGGGGTATAGAGCCTGCGCTCGATCCAGTCCTCCGGCGCACCGCGCCCGTACTGCTCGATGTCGCCCCGCAGCGCGCGCGCCTCGCGGTACAGCTCCACGCCACGCCAGAACACCATGTTGATGCCCTTGGTGACCGGGCTGTGCGGGTCCTCCTCGGTCTCCACCTTGGCGTGGTGCTTGCGATGGATGGCCACCCACTCGCGGGTGATCATCGAGGTGGTCAGCCACACCCAGAAGCGGAAGAAATGCGATACCAGCGGGTGGAAATCCACGCCGCGATGGGCCTGGCTGCGGTGCAGGTACAAGGTGACCGCGAAGATGGTGAGCTGGGTGAACACCAGCAGCACGGCCAGCATGCCCCACCAACCCAGACCGGCAATGCCACCGGTAAGGAAATCGAGCAGTGCGTCGGACATGGCGGGCTCCAGGCCATCGGTGGCAGATGAAACAACTGCTACACATGATGGGGGCTGTCGGCGCAAACTGCATCCACCGGCGGCAGGTCCGTTGGTCGAATCCTCAGCTGCCGCCTTCACTGAATGTCCATTGCCCCTGTCGCCGACGCGGCCCCCCTGATCGAACTGGACCATGCCTGCGTCATCCGCGGCCAGGTCCGCGTGCTGCATGAGCTGAACCTGCGTATCGAGCAGGGCCAGCACACCGCCATCCTTGGGCCAAACGGCTGCGGCAAATCCTCATTCATCAAGCTGATCACGCGCGAGCTTTATCCCTTGGCGCGCGCCGACGGCCATGTGCCGGTCAAGGTGATGGGCCAGACCCGCTGGCAGGTGGACCGGTTGCGGGCGCAACTGGGCATCGTCACCGGCGACCTGTCCAGCAACCTCTCCAGCATGCCCGGGCTGACCGTGGAGGAAGCGGTGATCGCCGGCTTCTTCGCCAGCTTTGTGGTGCCTGCGCACCGCGATGTCACCGACGCCATGCGTCAGCGCGCGCGACATGCACTGGAACTGGCCCGCGCCCTGCCCTTGCTGGGCCGCAGCTATGCCGAGCTGTCGGCCGGCGAAACCCGCCGGGTGCTGATCGCCAGGGCGCTGGTCAACCAGCCCAAGGCCTTGCTGCTGGACGAGCCCTCCACCGGCCTGGACCTGATCTCGCGCCAGCACCTGATCGACAGCATGCGCCACCTCGCCCAGCAGGGCATCACCCTGGTGCTGGTCACCCATCACATCGAGGAAGTGATTCCCGAGATCAATCGCGTCGTGCTGATGAAGGGTGGCCGCATTTTTGCTGACGGCAGTCGTACCGAGCTGCTGTGCTCGGCGCCGCTGTCGGAGGTGTTCGGCGGGCCGATCGAGGTGCGCGAGGACGAGGGGCGGATGTCGGCCTGGGTGGGCGCTGCGTAGTTTTTGAGGCAAAAGCACCCCTCCCCACCCCTCCCCTGCGTGTTGCGCAAGGGAGGCAGCTTGGCCCCTCCCCTTTGGCGCAGCCAAGGGGGAGGCTGGGAGGGGGTGGCTTTGGCTGTTGCTTTGGCTGTTGCTTGTGCTGGTTACTGAAGCTCATGCGAAAAGCACCCCTCCCCAACCCGCCCGGCCCGAAGGCATAGCCTTCGGTCGTTCATCAGGTCGCGCGCCAATGGCGCGCAAGCAGGCCTTCTTCACCCCCTGCGCGTTGCGCAAGGGAGGGAGCTTGGCCCCTCCCCTTTGGCGCAGCCAAGGGGGAGGCTGGGAGGGGGTAGCTTTGGCCGTTGCTTGTGCTGGTTATCGAAGCTCATGCGAAGAGCATCCCTCCCCAACCCGCCCGGCCCGAAGGCATGGCCTTCGGTCGTTCATCAGGCCGCGCCAATGGCGCGCAAGCAGGCCTTCTTCACCCCCTGCGCGTTGCGCAAGGGAGGGGCACGACGAAGCCGTTGGTGAGATGATGCCGCTCCGCTCCTGTAATCCCGTTGTCGTCGCGATGTCATTTCCTGTTACTCCGCTGCGCCTTGGCGCCGCCCTTGCGCTGGTCGCCGCACTCAGCGCCTGCTCCAGCACTCCCACCCGTCCTTCCGCATCCGGCGAAGACGCCAGCACCAAGGTCACCGGCTATCTGGTTGGCAGCGCCATCCCCGACAGCCTTGCCCTGAGCCCGGCTCCACCGGCACCCGGCTCGGCATCGGCACAGTTGGACGAAGCCGTCGCCAGCCAGGCCCTGACCATGCGCGGCAGCGCTCGCTTCATCCAGGCCCATACCGACGCGGACCTGAGCTTCCCGGCCGGCGCTGACCAGTTCAGCTGCGCACTTGGCGTTGCAGTCACCGCCAGGACCACTCCAGTGTTGTACAGCCTGCTGGAACGCAGCCGCATCGACGCCAGTGCTGCTACCAAGGCCGCGAAGACCCACTACCAGCGTCCGCGCCCGTTCATGGTCAACAACGCACCCACCTGCACGCCGGACGACGAGGAAGCCCTGCGCAAGAGCGGCTCCTATCCGTCCGGGCACACCGCCATCGGCTGGGCCTGGGGCCTGATCCTGTCGGAAATCGACCCCGACCACGCCACCGCCTTGATCGAACGCGGCCGCAACTATGGCCATAGCCGCCTGGTCTGCAACGTGCATTGGTATAGCGACGTCCAGCAGGGCCAGTTCATGGGCGCGGCCACGGTGGCGCGACTGCATGACAACCCGGACTTTGTCGCCGACCTGGCCAAGGCACGCGAAGAGCTGGTGCATGCCCGCACGCTCAAGCAGCCACTGCCGCGCGATTGCGCCGCGGAAACCGCAGCGCTGACCTCGGACATCCACGAAGCCCGCTGAGCAGTACTAGCTGTAGTGCCGAGCCATGCGCGGCTTGGGGGTCCGGAGATTCCGATTCTGTGGGAGCGGCGTCAGCCGCGAAGCTGATGATCCGCCAGATCGCAGGTATGCCGGTGCCTTGATGGTGCCGGCGTGGCGGGGGGCCCCGCCACCCCCACAAAAATGAGGGGCACGCCGGCCCCCCCCATCGCCCCCCGGGGGGGGGGGGCGGGGGGGGGGGGCGGGGCGGGGGGCGGGGGCGGGGGGGGGCGGGGGGCGGCGGGGGCGCGGCGGGGGGGGCGGGG
>NZ_JBRREA010000104.1:0-6362 GCF_056759975.1 Stenotrophomonas sp. STEN031 | reverse complement strand
CCCTCCGCAGCGGGGGTCCCTCGGGGTTGGGCTTGGGCTTGCCTCGCCCCGGCGGGGTGGGGGGCCCCACCCTCTACCCCCCCCCCCCCCCCGCCCCCCCCCACTACAAGAGCCGGCTCCATGCCGTCCGTCACTGGCCCGCGGCTCCACTACAGCGCTAAGGTCTGGCCTTTCCCTTCTCGGTGAGGCCTCATGACGCTGCGTCCCCTGTCCCTGCTGGTATCCCTGTCGTTGTGCGTTCCGCTGGCTGCCTCGGCGGTGGAGTTCAGCCAGGCTGAGCTGAGCAAGGCCACCGCTCTGCAGCAGAAACTGCTGACCCTGGATTCGCATCTGGACACGCCGGCCAACTTCGGTCGTGCCGACTTCAACATCATGCAGCGTCACGACCACAATGCGCTGTCGCAGGTGGACTACCCGCGCATGGTCGAAGGTGCGCTGGATGGCGGCTTCTTCGCCATCTACACCGACCAGGGCGACCGCAGCCCGGCCGCGCATATCGCCGAGCGTGACCACGGCCTGCAGCGCATGCAGGAAATCCACGAGATGCTGGCCGCCAACCCGGACAAGTTCCAGCTGGCACTGAGCGCTGATGACGCGGCGCGCATCAAGGCTGCCGGCAAGCGCGTGGTCTACATCAGCATGGAGAACGGCAGCCCCTTGGTCGCCGATCCCACCTTGCTGAGCTACTACTACAAGGCCGGCCTGCGGCTGATGTCGACGGTGCATTTCGCCAACAACGAGTTCGCCGATTCGGCCACCGATCCCAAGGGCGCCGAATGGAACGGCCTGAGCCCGGCCGGCAAGGCGCTGGTCAACGAGGCAGTGAAGCTGGGCATCGTGATCGACCAGTCGCACGCCTCCGATGCGGTGTTCGACAACCTGATCGAGATGATGCCGGTGCCCTTCATCCTCTCGCACAGCTCGGCCAAGGCGGTGTTCAACCACCCGCGCAACCTGGACGACGCGCGCCTGCGCCAGCTGGCCGCCAAGGGCGGCGTGGTGCAGGCCAATGCCTACGGTGGTTACCTGGTCGACGAGACCAAGAGCGCCGAGCGCAAGCAGGCCGAAGAAGAACTGGAAAAGCGTCTGGGCGGTTGGGAAAACATGACCATGGCCAAGGGCGTGGAACTGCGCAAGGCGATGGCCGAGCTCGACCAGAAGTACCCGCGGCGCAAGGCCACGCTGGATGACTTCTTCCAGCACTTCGGCCACATGCTCGACGTTGTCGGCCCCGATCATGTCGGCATCGGCATGGATTGGGACGGCGGTGGCGGTGTGACCGGCATGGAAGACGCGGCCGACCTGCCCAAGATCACTGCCTGGATGCAGCGCCGAGGTTTGACCGATGCGCAGATTGGCAACATCTGGAGCGGCAACGTACTGCGGGTGATGCGCCAGGCGCAGGACTATGCGGCGGCACAGAAGAAGTCCTGAGCGCGCGCTGTTGGATAAGTGGAATGACAAAGCGGGCTAGGGCCCGCTTTGTTTTTATCCACAACTTGGTGGGGATAAGTGGGTTGTCCACAGGTGGCGTTGAGCTTTAGGGCTTTCGAGCTTTAAGGCAAAGGCACCCCTCCCCAACCCTCCCCTGCGCTACGCGCAAGGGAGGGGGCAGAGCTGCTCCCTCCCTTTGCCGCAGGCAAGGGGAGGGCTGGGGAGGGGTGCTCTTCAAGCAGAACCCACAAACCCCAAAAAAACAAAAAACGGGCCGAAGCCCGCTTTCTGCGTTATCCACAACAGCCTGTGGATTACTTGCTACGCCCCAACACCGCATTGCGGCGGCTGTACACGGCATAGACCAGCAAACCAAACACGTTCCAGGCCAGGAACCACAGCTGGGTGCGCATCGGCAGGCTGATGAACAGGTAGATGCAACCGGCGATCGCCAGCGGCCCGACCACCCACGCCAGCGGCGTGCGGAAGGTACGCGGACGGTTGGGTTCGCGCTTGCGCAGCACCAGCAGGCACAGGCCCACCGCGGTGAACGCAGCCAGGGTGCCGGCATTGGCCAGCGCGGCGATTTCATCCAGCCGCGCCACACCGGCCAGCGCAGCCACCAGCACGGCGGTGAACAGGGTGATGACTACCGGCGTGCCGGTGCGCTGGTTGACCTTGGACAGGCCGCGCGGCAGCAGGCCATCACGCGACATCACGAAGAAGATGCGGCTCTGGCCGTAGAAGAAGGCCAGCAGCACGGTCGGCAGGGCGATGATGGCGACGATGCCGATCACCAGCGCGGCAGTGCCGTGGCCGAGTTCGCGCATGATCAGCGCCAGCGGCTCGGCGCTCTTGCCGAACACCGTGTAGCTCATCGCACCGACCGCGGCCAAGGCCACCAGCAGGTAGATGATGGTGCAGCCAACCATCGAACCGATGATGCCGATCGAAAGGTCGCGCTTGGGGTTCTTGGTTTCCTCGGCGGCGGTGGAGATCGCATCGAAGCCGTAGAAGGCGAAGAAGATGATCGCCGCCGCCGCCATCACCCCGCGTTCCACGCCATCGGCGCTGATCGACTTGGGGAAGCCATAGGGCATGAACGGCTGCAGGTTCTCGGCGTTGAAGGCCGGCAGCGCAACCGCAACGAACACCGCTAGCGCGATCAGCTTGAACACCACCAGCACCGCATTGAGGGTGGCGCTCTCCTTGGTGCCGACCATCAGCATGCCGGCGACCAGGAAGGTAATGACGATGGCCGGCACGTTGAGGAAGCCGCCTTCCACATGCGGACCGGCAGCCAGGGCTTGCGGCAGGGCCACGTTCCAGCCGAACGAGGTGTGCAGCCACTCCAGGAAGCCGACGAAGTAGCCGGACCAACCGACTGCTACCGTACTCACCACCAGCGAGTACTCCAGGATCAGGCTCCAGCCCACCACCCAGGCGATGGTCTCGCCCAGCGCACTGTAGCTGTAGGTATAGGCGCTGCCGGCGGCCGGCATCATCGTCGACAGCTCGGCATAGGCCAGTGCCGCACAGGCGCAGATCGCACCGGCGATGATGAAGGACAGCAGCACCGCAGGGCCGGCCTTGTCCGCACCCACGCCGATCAGCGTGTAGATGCCGGTGCCGACGATGGCGCCGATGCCGAGCGCCACCAGGTGAGGCCAGCTCAGCGTTGGAACAAGCCGACGGCCTTCTTCGTGTTCGGTGAGTTGGTCGATGGGCTTGCGCCGGAGCCAGGACTGCATGCGGACCTCACGGTTCGTGGTGGTTCGGGGAAGCGGCCGAGTTTGGCTTAACGCAGTGCAGCAAAGCTAGAAAAACCCGACATCTGGCGCTCTTTTACCGCGTATAGGTGTCATCGCGCCGAATTCGGCATAAAAAATGAAAGTCAGGGCATCGCCCGCGGCGGCGACCGTCGGATGCGGACCCTGCAGGCCCGCCCCGACGCCAGCAGGCTACGCCATCCAAGTGCCTTATTCGGCGATACCCAGGCGCAGCCCGAACACCACCAGGCAGACGCCGACCGCACGCCGCAGCCACACGCCCACGCGCGGATAGCCGGCCAGGCGGCGGGCAATGAACTGCCCACCGAAGATCAGCACCGAGCACCAGCCGATGCTGAGGAGGGCGATCAGCACCGCCATCGTCGCCAGGGTCAGCGCACCGCGTTGCCGCAGCGGGTCGATGAACAGCGGAAAGAAGGCCATGTAGAACAGGATGGCTTTGGGATTGAGCACGCCCACCAACAGCGCCTGGCGGAACCAGCGCCGGCCGTGCTGCACCGGCGCAGCCTCGCCAGCGGCTGCCGTCGGTTCCCGCAGCAGGTTGATGCCGACCCAGATCAGATAGGCCGCGCCGACGTAACGCAGCCCGGCAAACAGCACTGGATGCGCCTGCAGCAGCGCGGCCACACCGGTGGCGGCAATGGCGATGAGGATCTGGTCGCCCAGCATCAGCCCGGCCAGGGTGGCGTAACCGGCACGCACGCCACCGCGCGCGGTGGCGGTGAGCAGGGTGAAGGTGCCCGGCCCGGGCAACATCAGGAACAGGATGACGGCCACCACGAAGGTGCCCAGGTCGTTGATGCCCATCCACGGCATGGCGGCTCTCCGTGGGGCTCAGTGCGCGCGCTGGTCGGCGATGCGCTGCTTCACTGCGGCGATCAACGCCTGCAGGTCATCAAAACGCGGCACGCCATAACGGTCGCCGGTGATGTCCAGGTTGCCCTTGCGCCAGTAGCCGGCCGGTGCCGCCACCAGCAACTTGCCCGAGCGTGCATACAGGCCGAATTCGAGCAGGGTGATCGGGCTCTGCGTGCCCGGGGCGAAGTACATCAGCACGATGTCGGCCTGTTCCAGCGCGGCCAGTTCCCACTCCACCTGGCGGCGGAACTCGGGCTCATCGGCCTCGGCACGCCAGGCCGGGTTCCAGTCGGCGCGGCGTGGATTGAGCATCAACACGCCTTCGTCGGCCAGCGCAGCCTGCACCTGCTGCTGCCAATCGCCGGCCTTGCCCATCTCGATGCTGCCAGCCAGGAACACCTTGGGTCGCGCGTCATTGGCGGGCAGGGCGTGGGGCGAGGTGATGGTCTGCGAGTCACTGGCCAGGGCGGCCATCGGCAGCAGGCACAACAGGCTCGACAGCAGCAGGGAGGGCAACTTCATGGTGGGGATAGGGCGGGTGGGGGTGCACATGATCGCAGATAGGCGCCGATGGCTGTTTTCGCCAGCGGTCGGCTGCTTGCAGGATCAGCTTCTGAGACAGGCAGGGCTACACTTCTCCCCATGCAAACCGAAACTCTGATCCTTGGCGGCCTGTTGGTCGTCGTCCTCGTGCTGCAGCTGCTGCTGTTGCTGCGCCGTAATGACAACACCGTGCTGGAAAACACCTTGCGCGAAGAACAGCGCAACGGCCGCGGCGAACTGCGCGAGCAGCTGGAAAGCATGGCGCGCCAGCAGGACACCCGCCTCGACGGCTTTGGCCGCAACCTCACCGACCTGTCCACCCGCACCGACCAGCGCCTGGACCAGCTGCGCGACAGCCTCAACGACGACGCCCGCAAGGGCCGCGAGGAGACCGCCAACGCCCAGCAGCTGCTGGCCCAGTTGCTGGGCACGCGGCTGCAGGACGTGCGCGGCCAGCTCGACGTGTTCGGCCAGCAGCAGGAAGCACGCATGGAAGCCTTCGCGCGCCAGCTGGCCGGCCTGCAGCAGAGCCTGGTCGAGGAAACGCGCAAGGGCCGCGAAGAAGGCGCACAGGTCCAGCTGCGCTTCGGCGAGACCCTCAACCAGAAGCTGGGCGAGCTGACCCAGCGCAACGAACAGCGCATCACCGAGATGCGCCAGACCCTGGAAGCGCGGCTGAAGGACCTGCAGGGCGACAACGCCGCCAAGCTCGAGCTGATGCGGCAGACCGTGGACGAGAAGCTGCAGAGCACGCTCAACACCCGCCTGGATTCCTCGTTCAAGCTGGTGTCCGAGCGGCTGGAGCAGGTGCAGCGCGGGCTGGGCGAGATGCAGCAGCTGGCCACCGGCGTGGGCGACCTCAAGCGCGTGTTGAGCAACGTCAAGAACCGCGGCGGCTGGGGCGAAGTGCAGCTGGACAACATCCTCGAGCAGACCCTGACCGCCGAGCAGTACGCCCGCGGGGTGAAGCTGCGCGCCGACAGCGGCGAGATGGTCGACTTCGCCGTGCGCCTGCCCGGTCGTGGCGACGGCGATACCCCGGTGTGGCTGCCGATCGATTCCAAATTCCCGCGCGAGGACTACGAGCGCCTGCTCGATGCGCAGGAAGCCGGCGACGTGGAGGCGGTACGCAACAGTGGCAACCAGCTGGAGCGGGCGATCCGCATCCAGGCCAAGTCGATCAGCGACAAGTACATCGTGCCGCCGCACAGCACCGACTTCGCGGTGATGTTCCTGCCTACCGAGGGCCTGTATGCCGAGATCATCCGCCGTGCCGGCCTGGTGGACGCACTGCAGCGCGAGCACCGCGTGGTGATTGCCGGCCCGACCACGGTCACCGCCCTGCTCAACAGCCTGCAGATGGGCTTCCGCACCCTGGCCATCGAACAGCGCTCGTCGGAGGTATGGAGCCTGCTGGGTGCGGTGAAGAGCGAGTTCGGCAAGTTTGCCGGCATCCTCGAGAAGGCCGAGAAGCAGATCAACACCGTCGGCAAGAGCCTGGGCGACGCCAGCCGCAAGACCCGCACCATTGAACGCAAGCTGCGCGGCGTGGAGTCGCTGTCCAGCGACGCCTCGCAGGCCATGCTGGGTACGGACGACGAGGGCGAGGAAGACAGCCCCGAAAGCAGCGAGAGCTGAGGTAGTGCCCGGGCCCGGGGCCGCGGGGGGCGCCGCCGGCAAGCCCCCGCCCGGCCCGCGCGGGGCCGCCAGACGGGGCGGCCCCGCCGGGGGGGGGCC
>NZ_JBRREA010000103.1:0-6574 GCF_056759975.1 Stenotrophomonas sp. STEN031 | reverse complement strand
CCACCCCCCCCCCCCCCCGGGGCCCTCTCCATGGGGGGGGCGCCGGGGGGGGGGGGGGCGCCCCCCGGGGCGGGGTCGGGCGGCGCGGGCGCCGCCCCCCCCCCGGCCCGGTATTGCTGCTCAGCGCTTGCCGCCGAAGATGCTGCCGAGGATGCCGCGTACGATCTGGTTGCCCAGTTTGGTGCCGACGGTGCGCGTGGTCTGCTTGGCCATGGTTTCGATCATGCCCTGGCGGCGCTTGGTGCCGAAGATCGCATCCTTGATGCTCTGGCCGAAGCCACCTTCCTGTGCCTCGTCCTGCTGGCGCGTACGCGCTGCGGGTGCCTGTTCGACCACCTTCTCCGCGCGTTGCGCCAGCAGTTCGGCGGCGGACTCGCGGTTGACGGCGTTGTCGTAGCGGGTGCCGACCGGGCTGCCGGCACGCACCTGGGCGCGCTCGGTATCGGTGATCGAACCCATGCGGCAGCGTGGCGGCGCAATCAGGGTCTTCTGCACCGGCGAGGGAACGCCCTTGTCCTGCAGCGTGGACACCAGTGCTTCGCCGGTGCCCAGTTGCGACAAGGTGGCGACCACGTCGAGCTTGGGGTTCTGCACGAAGGTTTCGGCCGCCGTCTTCACCGCCTTCTGGTCGCGCGGGGTGAAGGCGCGCAGTGCGTGCTGCACCCGGTTGCCGAGCTGGCCGAGGATGTTGCCGGGCACGTCATCCGGGAACTGCGAGCAGAAGTACACGCCCACGCCCTTGGAGCGGATCAGGCGCACCACCTGCTCGATGCGCTGCACCAGTGCAGGCGGCGCATCGTCGAACAGCAGGTGGGCTTCGTCGAAGATGAAGACCAGCTTGGGCTTTTCCAGATCGCCCACTTCCGGCAGCTGCTCGAACAGCTCGGACAGCAGCCACAGCAGGAAGGTGGAATACAGGCGCGGCTTGAGGATCAGCTGGGCGGCGGCAAGGATGCCAATCACGCCGCGGCCATCGTGGTTGACCCGCATGATGTCGGCCAGTTCCAGCGCCGGCTCGCCGAAGAAGGCTTCACCGCCGTCCTGCGACAGGCGCAGCAGCGAGCGCTGGATCGCCGCCACCGACTGCGCGCTGACCAGGCCGTATTCGGTGGAGATGTCCTTGCGCTCCTCGGCCACCAGGCCGAGCAGGGCGCGCAGATCGTCCAGGTCGAGCAGCAGCAGGCCGCGGTCATCGGCCAGCTTGAAGACGATGTCGAGCACGCCGGACTGGGTGTCGTTGAGTTCGAGGATGCGGGCCAGCAGGGTAGGGCCCATCTCGCTGACGGTGGTGCGCACCGGATGACCGAGCTTGCCGTACAGGTCCCAGAACACCACCGGGCTGGCAGCCGGGGCAAAGCCGTCGACGCCGATCTCGGCGGCGCGCTGGGCCAGCTTCTCGCCGCCTTCGCCGGCAACCGCAAGGCCGGCCACGTCGCCCTTCACATCGGCCATGAACACCGGCACGCCCAGCCGCGAGAAACCCTCGGCCAGCGTCATCAAGGTCACCGTCTTGCCGGTACCGGTGGCGCCGGCCACCAGGCCGTGACGGTTGCCGAAGCGCGGGAGCAGGGTGACGGCGATGTCGTCGGTGACGCCTTTGCCGAGCAGGATCGGGTCCATGGAGGCACTCATTGATGAATGAAGGAAGGATTCTAACGGCCGACTGTATCGCGGCGGTGGCAATGTTGCCCCCGGGTCAGTCTGCCAGCTACCCTGCCTCACCTTTGTCATGCAGTGCTGCTGATGCCCGTATCCCTGTTACCTGCTCGTCGTTGGTCGTTGCTGCTGGCGACCTCGTTGTTGACCGTGGCTCCGGCCGCCCAGGCGATCTCAGCCCGCGACAAGGTCAAGGTCGATGCCATCGAAGCGCGGATGACGGCGGCCGAGAAGCGTTACAGCGATGCGCTGGTGCTGGTTGCCAATGCCGACCCCAAGGGCACTACCGAGGGCGACGCGGCGCTGGAAGACATGGAGGACGTGATCAGTGCCTGCATCGCGCAGAAGGGCTGCCAGGTCAGCAACCTGCTGGCAACCTATAAACGCCTGCTCAAGCAACGGGCTGATGCCAGCGGCGACGCGGAAGGTGAAGATGGCGGCCCATTGGAAGCCGATCCGGACCATATCGCGCCGTTGGTGGCCGACGTGCCTGAAGCCGCGCGTGCGGCAGCACTGCTGAACGATCATCGCCATGCCTTCGACGACATGGTCGAGTACAACCCGGCCATCCAGGCCGGCATCCGTCGCTGGCTCACCGATATGCGGCCCTCGCTGCTGACCAGCTATGAGAACTACATGAACCTGCGCGGGATCATGTGGCCGGAATGGGAGAAGGACGGCCTGCCCGAAGCCCTGCTGTTCGGCATCATGGCCAAGGAATCCAATGGTCGCGTGCATGCCTCCTCGCGCGTTGGCGCGGCCGGGCTGATGCAGTTCATGCCGGCCACTGGCCGCCGTTTCGGGTTGGGTCCGGACGGCACCGGCTTCGATACCCGCTTTGATCCGCGCAGCGCAGCCAGTGCCAGTGCCGATTACATGAATGAGCGCATGCGCGGGCTCAACAAGAACATCGAATACGCCTTGGCTGCCTATAACGGTGGCGAAGGCCGTGCCGCGCGCATCTACCGCGAAACCGGCGGGCAGAGCTTCTGGACCGATACCTCGTACAACCAGTTCCCGGGCGAGACCAAGGATTACGTGCCGATGGTGATCGCCGCGGCGTGGATCTTCCTGCATCCGCAGCAGTACGGTGTGGAATTCCCCAAGCTCAACGCGCAGCCGGCGACACTCCGCCTGGCCAAGTCGACCACCATCTACGAGCTGACCATCTGCCTGGGCAGCACCGGTACCCGTGACGGTTACATGCGCGCGCTGCGCAATCTCAATCCGCGTTATGAGGCCGATGGCTGGATTCCGGGCGGCACCACCATCAATGTGACCACTCGCATTGCTGGCTTGTACAACCGTTACTGCGTCAGTGGCCCGCGCGCCGATCTGGCCCGTGCGCTGATCACGGCGGACCTGAACGCCGCGATCAAGCGCCCCTCGGCGGCGACGGTTACCGGTAGCGTGGCAGTGGGTGATGTACAGGCGATGCAGGCCGCGCAGGCGGTGGCGCCGGTGGCAGCCCCGGCACCGCGTCCGGCTGCGCCGGCACGTCGGCCTGCAGTACGCAGTTACAAGGTTGCCCGCGGCGACACCCTCGGCGGTATCGCCAACCGCTTCCAATGCGAATTGCCGGCCTTGGCGCGCGCCAATGGCCTGCGCGCGCCGGCTTACGCACTCAAGCCCGGGCAAAGCCTGAAGCTGGAAGGCTGCGGCCGTTGAACCAGGAAGGGCGCCGAAAGGCGCCCTTTTTTGTTTGGTTTTGTAGGAGCGGCGTAAGTCGCGAAGCTGGGATGATTTCAGCGCTCAGAGCTTCTGCAATCTGAGGGCCTATCTGCTTCGCGGCTTACGCCGCTCCTGCAATCGGACGCGCCGCTGTCAGCGCAGCTTGGCCAGCGCCTGTCCCAGCTGCACCGGACTCTCGGCCGTCAGCGAGGGGTCAAAATCGGCAACGCCCGGCGGCAGCAGCACGATCACGGTCGAGCCGTAGTTGAAACGCGCCATTTCGGCGAAACGCTCCAGCGTGATGCCCTTGCCGCGCCAGTCCTTGCGGGTGATGTGGTCGCCGTAGGCGGGGATTTCCTCGCCGCTCCACACCGTTTCCACGCCGCTGACCAGCAGCGCGCCAACCATCACCTGCACCATCGGCCCGAAATCGGTGTCGAAGTGGCAGACCAGGCGCTCGTTGCGGGCAAACAGGCGCGGCACATTGGCCACCGCATCGGTGCCGACGCTGAACAGCCGGCCGGGCACGTGCACGGTTTCCCGCAGGGTGCCGGTCCACGGCATGTGCACGCGGTGGTAGTCGCGCGGCGACAGGTACACGGTGGCATACAGGCCGTTGTCGAACGGCACCGCGTCGGCGGCATCGCCCAGCAGCTCGGCAGCGGTGAAGGACTGGCCCTTGGCCTGGAAAATGCGGCCTTCCTCGATCGGCCCCAGCTGGCTGATGTGGCCGTCGGCCGGCATGGTCAGGGTGCGCGGATCGGCGGCGGGCACGCGTGCGCCCGGCTTCAGGGCACGGGTGAAGAAGGCATTGAAGCTGGGATAGCTGCGCGGGTCCGGGTTGGCGGCTTCGGCCAGGTTGACGTTGAACTTGGCGGTCACCGTGTCGATCAGCCAGCGCGAGATGCGCGGGTTCTGCGAATAGGCCAGCGAGCGGGCCATCGACGACAGCAGGCGGTGCGGCAATACATAGGTGAGGCGTGTAACCAGACTCATGGTGCGGATTTCTCGGTGAGCTTGATCAGGTCGCTGGCAATGGCCTGCGGGTTGAACGGGGGGCGCATCAGGCCGGCCAGCCGGCCCTGCGGGTCGAGCACGGCGATGCTGGCGGAGTGGTCCATGCTGTAGTCGTCCGGGTTCTGCTCGAAGTGCTTGCCCGGGGCCTTCTGGAACACCATGCCCAGCGAGGTGGCAAAACGCTCCAGCGAGGGCACGTCGGCGGTGGCGGCAATGGTGTCCTTGTGGAAGGCATGGGCGTACTCGCCCAGGCGGTTCGGGGTGTCACGCTCGGGGTCCACCGACACCAGCACCACGCGCGGGCGCAGGCTGTCGGGGATGGTTTCCCATTGTTTCTGGGCCTTGGCCAGCTCGGTCAGGGTGGTCGGGCATACGTCCGGGCAAGAGGTGAAGCCCAGGAACACCAGGGTCCAATGGCCGCGCAGCTCGCCGGGGATCAGGCGGGTGCCATCGGATTGGGCCAGGTCGAACTCCGGCAGGGTACGCGGGGTGCCGTAGAACAGGATGCTGCTGGTGCCCTCGCTGCCCTTGTTGGAGGGGCCAAAGACCTTCTGCGCCAACAGCAGGCCGAGGCCGGCGGCCAGGGCGATGGCCAGGATGATGCCGGTGTTTCGATTGAACATGCGCGCGGGCTTCCGTTCGGGTACGGCGGCGGGACAGGGCGTCCGCCGTGGGCGGGATACGGGAGTGTAGGGGATTGCAGGCGTACATCCCGGTGGTTTGGCCGGCGTTTGGGTGCCTTTTGGAGGCCAAAGCCGAAGTTTCGGCTGCAACTGGGCAGTCAATATACCGGTCGGATGCCTATAATCGCAGACCTTTCAAGTATTTCCGTATTGCCATGACTGCCGAAGCGGCCGCTGAACTCCATACGATCGTCGATCTGATCCGCTACGGCGCAAGCCGTTTCAATGCTGCCGGGCTGAGCTTCGGCCACAGCTATGACAACGCGCTAGACGAGGCCACCCAGCTGACCCTGCACAGCCTGCACCTGCCACCGGACCTGGGTCCGGCCTATGGCGCGGCCAAGCTGTTGCTGGAGGAGCGGCAGCGGGTGCTGGCACTGTTCCAGCGCCGCATAGACGAGCGCCTGCCGGCCGCCTACCTGACCGGTGAGGCCTGGTTTGCCGGGCTGAGCTTCAAGAGCGATGCCCGCGCGCTGGTGCCGCGCTCGCCGATTGCCGAGCTGATCCTCAATGGCTTCGAGCCGTGGTTGGCTGGCCGTGACGTCAGTCGCGCGCTGGACCTGTGCACCGGCTCGGGCTGCATCGCCATCGCCATGGGCCATTACTACCCCAACTGGCAGGTCGATGGCAGTGACGTCAATGACGCCGCGCTGTCGTTGGCGGTAGAAAACAAGGAGCGCCTGCTTGCCCACAACGTGGAGCTGGTCAAGAGCGATCTGTTCGCGGGACTGCAGGGTCGCGTCTACGACCTGATCGTGACCAATCCGCCCTACGTCACCAATGACGAGACCGACGCGCTGCCCAAGGAATACCAGCACGAGCCGGACCTGGCCCTGCGTGCCGGCCACGACGGCCTGGATCTGGTGCTGAAGATCCTGCGTGACGCGCCGGATCACCTGACCGAAGACGGCCTGCTGATCTGCGAAGTGGGCGATTCCGAACAGCACCTGATCAAGCTGCTGCCGGAGGTCTACATGTCCTGGAACGAGTTCAAGGTCGGGCAGATGGGCATCTTCGCTGTCGAAGCGGCCGAGCTGCGTGCGCACCATGCTCGCATCGCCGAGCTGGCAGCTGCGCGGGCGTGATGCGCTCTGCTCCTGTTTGGCTCGTCATCCCCGCGAAGGCGGGGATCGCTCTGGCTCTTGAGCGAGAGTGAATGAAACAACCCGCCGTCTATCTTCTGGCATCGAAGAAACACGGCACGCTCTACATCGGCGTCACCAGCAATCTGGTGGCGCGGACCTGGCAACACCGGCAGCATGTGGTTGATGGTTTTAGCAAACGCTACAACGTGGACAAGCTGGTCTGGTACGAGCTTCACGGGTGCATGGAAGCGGCGATTCTTCGAGAGAAGCAGCTGAAGAGGTGGAACCGGGAGTGGAAGTTGCGGTTGGTGGAAGAGGTGAATCCCGAGTGGCGGGATTTGTGGGATGAGATAGTTGGGTAGTGTTTTGGTTTTGGTTTTGGTTTTGGTTTTGGTTTTGGTTTTGGTTTTGGCTTTTGCTTTTGGTGTTGGCTTTGGCTTTGGCTTCGAGTTCTTGCTTTCA
>NZ_JBRREA010000102.1:0-6674 GCF_056759975.1 Stenotrophomonas sp. STEN031 | reverse complement strand
CGCGCGCGGCCGCCGCCCCCCGGGCCGCGGGCGCCGGGGCCGGCCGCGGTGGGTCCGTTGCTCTCCCCTTCGCCGGCTTCCGCGCCCGCGCCGCCCCCCCCTCCCCCGCCCCCCCCCCCCCCCCACTACGTGAATCACGCAGGCTGTAAGCCGGGCAATAAAAACGGGGGCCTTTCGGCCCCCGCTGCATTAAACCCGGTAAGGCCGGATCAGAAGCTGGCGCGCACGCCGACCGAATACTGGGCGAAGTCGCCCTGCCATTGGCCTTCAGCAACCACGCCCCAGGTCTTGTTGAACTTGACCTGGCCGCCCAGCACGCCGACGAACTCGGTGTCCATGTCGCTGCCATCAAGGGCGCCGCCCTTGATCCAGGCTTCGGTCCGTGCCGACGGCTTGCCACGCAGGCCGATGGTCACACGACCGGCGTTGGTGTGGTCCTTGTAGGTGCCATTGAACTCGCCGGCGCCACTGACCTTTTCTTCAAGGCTCAGACGCAACCAGGCGATGTCGGCGGTGAAGTCGACGCGCTCGCTCATGTTCATGTGGTAACCGGCACCCAGCTCCGGCTGGCCCAGCTGGAACTTCGAACGCACGCCATTGCCCCAGTTCACCGACTTGCGGACCTGCGAATAACCGGCGAAGAGGTTGACCTTGTCGGCGATATCGTACGAACCGCGCAGGTAGGCGCCGTCCAGGCTCGGGTCGTTCAGGTCGTTGTCGTTGACCTGGACCTGGGTCCAGCCTGCTTCGGCGTAGGTGTAGCTCAGCTCGTCAGCGGAGGCGGCAACAGGTGCGGCTGCCAGCATGGCGGCCAGAATCAGGGTCTTGCGCATGGAATCCTCTTCGGTGCGATATCCGTGTCGACCAGCCCATTGCGGGCCGGGACCGTCACGTCATGTAACGGCGGGCGCAGTCTAACGAAATTTTCACATATGGCAAGTCGTGTCACCGTGCAATGATTTTGGATGATCAGCGGAAAATTGATTGTTTTGTCAGATGTTTAGCGACTTTAGTGCTTATTTTGGCGATGAAGCCGCTTTTGATTCATATCGGCCCTGTTCTGCATTAGTGGTCGTTTTCAGAACAATCCCAATGTTCATCGGCTGATCCTGCCTGTTTTGCCTGCTGTCCCGCGGCAGGGCGTGATCGCAAAGCCTGGGGCTGCCTGCTTCTCGGTGCGAAGGCTCCCGCCACCGTGTTCCACGGATGGGAAGCACTTGTTCAGCCCGGCCAAGGGCCAGCCTGAAGTGGCGCTGGTACAATCGACGGGCCGGTTCGCCGGCACTCACAAACGTCTTCAGGGCGGGGTGCAATTCCCCACCGGCGGTAGGTGCAGGTCCGCGATAGCGGTGCTGCATGAGCCCGCGAGCGCTCCAGCAAGGGCCGTACATGTACGGATGCCCGGCCGGAGGTCAGCAGATCCGGTCAGATACCGGAGCCGACGGTCATAGTCCGGATGAAAGAAGACGGTGTCTCGGGCCTCTTGCGGGGTCCGTGCGCCTGTTTGCCTTGCGGCGTTTTTCGCTCACATATCGCGGAGAACGTTAGTGTTTACTGGAATCATCGAAGGCGTCGGCCGTCTGGCTGCACGCGAACCCATCGGCGGCGATGTCCGCTTCACCTTCAATGTCGGCAACCTGCCGTTCGAACAGGTGCAGATGGGCGAGAGCATCGCCGTCAACGGTGTCTGCCTGACCGTCATCGACTTTGACGGCAGCAGCTTCAAGGCCGATGCCTCAACCGAAACCCTGACCCTGACCACGCTCGGCGACCTCGCCGAGGATACGGTGATCAACCTGGAACGCGCCATGCGCCCCACCGACCGTCTCGGCGGCCACCTGGTCAGCGGCCATGTCGATGGCCTCGGCAAGGTGCTGTCCATCCATGAGGATGCGCGCGCGCTGCGCTGGCGCTTTGCCGCACCCAAGCCGCTGTTGAAGTACATCGCCAAGAAAGGCTCGATCTGCGTGGATGGCGTCAGCCTCACCGTCAACGACGCCGATGACGAGGGCTTCGAGGTCGCGCTGATCCCGCACACCGTCGCCAATACCGCGTTCTCCGCCACCGGCGTCGGCAGCGCGGTGAACCTGGAAATCGATCTGGTCGCCCGTTATGTCGAGCGCCTGCTGGGCCAAGGAGCCGCACAATGAATTTCGCCCCCGTCCCCGAATTGCTGGAAGAGATCCGCGCCGGTCGCATGGTGGTCATCGTCGATGACGAGGACCGCGAGAACGAAGGCGACCTGATCATGGCCGCCGAGCTGGTCAAGCCGTCGGACATCAACTTCATGGTCACCCATGGCCGCGGCCTGGTGTGCCTGCCGCTGACCCGCACCCGTGCCGCCGACCTCGGCCTGGCGCCGATGGTGCAGGCCAATACCGCGCAGTTCCAGACCAATTTCACGGTCAGCATCGAAGCCGCCGAAGGTGTCACCACCGGCATCTCCGCGCATGACCGGGCCCACACCATCCGCACTGCGGTGAAGGCCAATGCCAAGCCGTCCGACCTGCATCAACCAGGTCATATCTTCCCGCTGATCGCCCAGCCGGGTGGCGTGCTGACCCGCGCCGGCCACACCGAAGCCGGCGTCGACCTGGCCATGCTGGCCGGGCTGGAGCCGGCGGGCGTGCTGGTGGAGATCCTCAACCCCGATGGCAGCATGGCGCGCCGCCCCGAGCTGGAAGTGTTCGCCCGCGAGCACGGCTTGAAGATGGGTTCCATCGCCGACCTGATCGCCTACCGACTGGCCACCGAGCACACCGTCGAGCGTGTGGACGAGCGCGAGATCGACACCGAGTTCGGCGCTTTCAAGCTGGTCACCTACCGTGACCGCATTGCCAACGACCTGCATTTCGCGCTGGTCCGCGGCACCCCGGACAAGGACACGCCGACCCTGGTACGGGTGCAGGTGGAGAATCCCTTGGCCGACCTGCTGCATTGGCGGCGTGATGACTTTGGCGTGGCCAGTACCGATGCGCTGCGCGCCATTGATGCCGCAGGTGCTGGCGTGATGGTGGTGCTGTCGGCACCGCGCGATACCAACGCGCTGCTGGCCCGCCTGCGCCAGCAGCCGGCGCCGGTCATCCCGGGCAAGGACAAGGATGTGGGCCAGTGGCGCCGCAACGGTGCCGGCGCCCAGATCCTGTCGGACCTGGGCCTGGGCAAGCTGCGTGTGCTCGGGACACCGCGCCGGCAGATCGGCCTGGCCGGTTACGGCCTGGAGATCGTCGAGACCGTCCAGGTCTGAGGCGGTCGCGGACAGGTTGTGCACGCATCCTGTCCCATCACCCTTGTTCCCCTTCCCGGCGTCAAAGGTGCAGGGAAGGGGCGGGGAGGGGAGAGGTCGCATGGCGCGTTCCCACAGGCGTCAGCCCTTCCGCTGCTTTCGTGCCGCTCCTGTAAAGCCCGCGCGCGGTAAACTTACCCACCTTTTGGAGTCCTGCCCCCTATGAGCCACTACGAAGGCTATCTCCTTCCGCCGGATTCGGCCCGTTTCGCCATCGTTGCCAGCATGTGGAACCCGCGTATCACCGATACCTTGGTCATTGGTGCCCGCGAATTCCTGGCCGGCAGCGGTGTCAGCGAGGAGGCCATCGATGTGGTGCGTGTGCCGGGCGCCTGGGAGATCCCGCTGGTAGCGGCCCGCCTGGCTGCGGCTGGCCATCATTCGGCAATCATCACCCTGGGCTGCGTGATCCGCGGCGACACCCGTCATTACGAGCATGTATCCGATTGCTGTGCCGAAGGCCTGATGCGCGCGCAGCTGGATTTCGGCGTGCCGGTGCTCAACGGTGTGCTGGCGGTGGAGCGTGAGGAGGATGCCGACGCGCGTGCGGGCGGCAGCCATGGCAACAAGGGTACGGAGGCCGCGAAGGCGGCCTTGGAAATGGTCAATCTTCTGGAGAAGTTGCCGTGAGCAACAAGAACAACGGCAAGCCTGCCGGAAAACCCGTCCGCCGTGACGGCATCGACCCGGTCTTGCGCTCGCGCGCACGCCGCCGCGCCCTGCAGGCGATCTACGCCTGGCAGATCTCCGGCGGCAACGCCGAGTCGCTGCTGGCCCAGTTCGCCCACGAGCAGGCCCACGAGATCGCCGATCTGGCCTACTTCGAAAGCCTGCTGCGTGGCGTGCTGGACAACCGCCGTGACCTGGACGAGGCCTTGGCCCCGTTCGTCGACCGCGCGGTGGAAGAAGTGGATGCCATCGAGCGCGCGGTGCTGCGCGTGGCCGCCTACGAGCTGCGCTATCGCCAGGATGTGCCTTACCGCGTGGTGATCAACGAAGCCATCGAAACCGCCAAGCGTTTCGGCTCCGAGCACGGCCATACCTATGTCAACGGCGTGCTTGACCGTGCCGCGCTGGAGTGGCGCAAGACCGAATCCAACCAGTAACCGCCGACGGCGGCTTCGCTACGACGGGTTTTCTGCAGCGCCGGGCCGGCATCATCGGCACCGGCGCTGTCGTTTTTTGGGGAGTGCGATCATGAGTCTTGATGAGTTTGGCCTGATCGAGCGTATCCGCCGGCGTACCGCTGCGCGCGCGGACATCGTCTTGGGGATCGGCGATGACGCCGCGCTGCTGCAGCCGGCTGCCGGCCAGCAACTGGTGGTGACCACCGATACCCTCAACAGCGGTGTGCACTTTCCTGCGGAAACCCCGCCAGCCGATATCGGTTGGAAAGCCCTGGCGGTGAATCTGTCCGATCTGGCGTCGATGGGCGCGCAACCGGCCTGGTGCAGTTTGTCGCTGTCACTGCCGGATGCCAGTGCGCAATGGGTGGACCAGTTTGCTGAAGGTTTCTTCCCGCTTGCCGACCTTCACGGTATCGCCTTGATCGGCGGCGACACCACCCGTGGGCCCTTGTCGATCTCGATCACCGCGATGGGCCAGGTGACTGCAGGGCAGGCGCTGCGCCGCGATGGTGCACAGGTTGGCGACGATATCTGGGTCAGTGGCGTGCCCGGTGAGGCTGGGCTGGCCCTGGCGTTGTGGCAGCAACAGGCCCTGGATGTCAGTCGCAGCGCGGGTGATGCGGCGCTGGAGCATCTGCGCCTGCGTCTTGCGCGGCCGACGCCACGGGTTGAACTTGGCCTTGCCTTGCAGGGTGTGGCGACTGCGGCGGTTGACGTGTCCGATGGGCTGCTGGCCGACCTGGGCCACATATGCGCACGCAGCGGGGTTGCCGCGGACGTGTTGGAGGCGGCGCTGCCAGCCTCACCGGCGGCAGAGCAGGCCGGCTTGTGTAAGAGCTTCACTACCTTGCGTATCGGTGCTGGCGACGATTACGAGCTGTGTTTCACCGCACCGCCGGCGCTGCGCCAGGTGCTGCACGAAACCATGGCATCCGTAGCAGTTCCGCTTACCCGGATTGGCTATATTCGAGCCGGGACGGGGGTACAGGTGATCAACCAGGAGGGCGGTGTGCTGGTGGCATCAAGACAAGGCTACAACCACTTTTCAAGCTTCGAGGCCTAAGGGGGAGCCCTGCTCGCAGTAAGCTGGATTTCAGTGTTCACGCGGCGTCCACGTATTCATATTTACCATCTCGTTCGTGATGGAAGTCGCGGTTTGGTGCAATCGAGAGTCTGCATCCAGCGACGGCAAACAGGGGGAAGCGGTGGTGGAATCGGCAACGTTGGAAAAAGTGAGGGCGAAGATGAGTGATGTAGGTACGCCCTCGGTCACGGTGGACAGCCGTGCCTTGGAAACAGCACTCGATACCGTCATCAACAGCAACGCCGGCATTTCCATGCTGCTGGTCTCCACGGCAGATGGCCGTGCCATTGCTCACCGTTCGTTGAACAAGCTTGATCCACGACGCTTGTCGGCGATGAGCAATTCTTTCCTGACGCTAGGGGAAACCTTGTCGCGCGAGCTCGGCCTGACAGCGGCCGACTACGTGACCATGTCCACCTCACAGGGCAGCATGGTGCTGGTCCGCGTTGCCGCGGACCGTCCCTATACGCTGGCCGCGCTCGGCCATGCCGATACCTCCCTTGCCATCCTGCTGTATGCCGCTCGCGATGCCGCGGCGCGGATCAAGGTGTTGTTGTAACTCTCTTGCTGTAAGTCAACTGCGTTGCGGTTCGCCTGGCATGCCAGGGAGCCAGCGCGGGTGAGTAAGTCCGGGTAAGGCAATCAGACGTGTTGCCAGTGCCGCACAACGGCCTGGCTGCACGCGACACTTAGATAACAATCGATCAGGAACGGAGAATCACATGGCTGGGAACGTCAAGCTGGACAAGTTGAATGAAATTGCGGGTTTCGTCGGTGCGGCATTGGTCGACAGCGACAGCGGCATGGCCCTGGGCATGCTGGGTGGTGGCCCGATCAATCTGGAAGTTGCCGCTGCGGGTAATACCGAAGTGGTGCGCGCCAAGCGCCGCGTTGCCGCCTCGCTGGGCATCACCGATGCGATCGAAGACATCCTGATCACCCTGACCAAGCAGTACCACCTGATCCGCCCGCTGGAAAGCAACGCGGACCTGTTCCTGTACGTGGTGCTGGACCGTTCGCGCGCCAACCTGGCGCTGGCACGTCATGAGTTGAAGTCGTTCGAACAGACGCTCGATTTCAAGTGATGCGATGACGTGTCGCGGGTTGGCGGACCCGCGCGCCCACGCGGCAAATCGCGGGAAGAAACAACCCGGGGGTCCCCAAGTGATAAACCCGC
>NZ_JBRREA010000101.1:0-6770 GCF_056759975.1 Stenotrophomonas sp. STEN031 | reverse complement strand
GGGGTGTGGGGGGTGGGGGGGCTCACCACTCGCCCCCCCGCCGACTGCCGACAAGCACTCCCCCCCCCCCCCCGCCCCGGCGCGGCCCCCCCCACTACAGACCCCGCTTTTGCTCAAAGCCCCTCTCCCACTTGCGGGAGAGGGGTGAGGGTGGCTGTTGCGGCTTTATCGGTAAGGCCGCTGCCGAGCATGGCTCGGCACTACAGATCCCGCTTTTGCTTAAAGCCCCTCTCCCGTTTGCGGGAGAGGGGTTGGGGTGAGGGCAGCTGTTGCGGTGTTAGCGGGAAAGCCTCTGCCGAGCATGGCTCGGCACTACCTTGTTCCGGCATGCTCTAATCGCGCACCTGCTGCTGAAGGATGTTGTCGTTGTCTACTTCTGCTTTCCAGCCTGTGGCGGCCAATGAGCGCATCGCCACCTTGGACGTGCTCCGCGGCTTTGCCCTGTTCGGCATCCTGCTGATGAACATGGAAGCCTTCAGTGGCCCGTTGGACATGTCCTTCACCGGCATCGACCCGCATTGGCAGGGGGGCGACTACTGGGCCGATGCCTTCGTCTATGTCTTCGTGCAAGGCAAGTTCTTTACCCTGTTCTCGCTGTTGTTCGGTGCCGGATTCGCGGTGATGGCACAAAGGGCCAGCAGTGCCGGGCGCGACTTCACCCGCTTCTACCTGCGCCGCAGCCTGGGCTTGCTGATCATCGGTGTGTTGCACGCGCTGCTGCTGTGGTCAGGTGACATCCTGGTTGCTTATGCGCTGCTGTCCTTCGTACTGCTGGCCTTTCGCGAGGCCCCGCGCAGTTGGTTGCCGGCATTGGGAACACTGGCCTATCTGGGCGCAGCTGTACTGATGTTGCTGCTGGGAGCCTTGATGCAGTTCGCCCCCGCCGATGCCGCAAGCACGCAGGCCGCTGCTGCGGTGAATGCGATCGAAGCGCAGCGGCAGGCGTATGCGCATGGCAGTTACCTGCAGGCGGTGGCGCAGCGCCTGCGAGACGTGGGGGCGTCACTGGGGGCGCTATTGGTCGTGGGCCCTCAGGTGTTGGGCATGTTCCTGATCGGCGCGTGGTTCGCGCGCAGTGGCGCCATCGCCGACACTGCGCGCTATCCGCGGCTGTGGGCGGGACTGCGTTGGTTGCTGTTGCCGGCGGGCCTGATGGTGATGCTGCTGGGTGTCTGGTTGCATCCGTATAACGCGCCGGGGCGATTCGATATGCGTAGTGCCGGTGCCTATGCGCTGACGGCGGTTGCCGGTTTGATGATGTGTCTGGGCTACCTCGCATGGGGTGTGCGCTGGAGTCGCCATCTGCAATGGTTGGCGCCGGCCGGGCGCATGGCTTTGAGCAATTACCTGGGGCAGTCCCTGGTATGCACGCTGGTCTTCTATGGTTATGGCCTGGGTTGGTTCGAACAGATGGGGCGCGCGGCGCAACTGCTGTTCGCGGTTGCACTGTTCGCCTTGCAGGTGCTGCTCAGTCAGCTATGGTTGCGACGTTTCCAATATGGCCCGGTAGAGTGGCTGTGGCGTGGGTTCACATACTTGCAATTGCCACCACTTCGGCGCTGATGCATTCGGGATACTAAAATCCGGGGGGTGAACTCCCCCAAAGACGACGTTCTTGTTGTTGGCGCCGGTGCGACCGGCTTGGCCACTGCGTTGGCGCTGAGCGAGGCGGGCCGGCAGGTGCGGGTGATTGACGCTGGCAAACTTGGCGGCGCGACCTCGCACGGCAACTGCGGCACCATCACTCCCAGCCACGCACCGCCGCTGGCGGCGCCGGGCGTGCCGCTGCGCGCCTTGCGCTGGATGCTGTCGCCGCAGGCACCGTTGTATATCCCTCCGCGCCTTGATCCCGCGCTTTGGCGCTGGCTGCTGAAGTTCGCTGCGCGCTGCAATCGACACGACTGGCTGCGCAGCGCGCAGGGGCGCGCCGCATTGTTGAACGACTCGCGGCAACGTCTGGCCGATTGGGTGCAGCACTATCAGCTGGATTGCGAGTTCGCCGAGAAGGGTCTGGATTATGTGTTCCGCCAGCAGCGCAATTTCGACGTCCATGCGGCCGAATGCGGCGCGTTGGCCGAGCTGGGTATCGCCACCGAGATCATCGATGGCGGTGAGTACCTCCGTGCTGAGCCCGCGTTCAATGATGGCGTGGTTGGCGCGATCCGTTTCCCGGGCGATGCCAGTCTGCGCCCTGACCGCTACACCGCCGAGCTGGGACGGATACTGCGCGCGCGCGGCGTGTTGATCGAAGAAGACTGCTCGGTGCGGTCATTCGAACCGCACGGGCACGGCGTGCGCGTGCAGACCAATCGAGGCCGCCGCGATGCCGCCGAGCTGGTATTGGCGACCGGTGCATGGTCGCCACGGCTGGCTGCCCGATTGGGGGTGCGCGCGCCCATCCAAGCCGGCAAGGGCTATTCCATCACCGGCAGCTGCGCGGTGCAGGTGCCGAGCCGGCCGGTGGTACTGAAGGACCGTTCGGTATTTGTCATTGCCTGGGCGGAGCAGATGCGCCTGGGCGGCACCATGGAGTTTTCCGGGCAGGACCCGCGTTTGAATGGAACCCGCCTGCAGGCGCTGGAACAGGCAGCACGGCAGTATCTCCGCCAGCCAATTGGTGAGGTCATCCATGAGCGCTGGTACGGCTGGCGGCCGATGACCTGGGATGACATGCCGATATTGGGGCGCTCACCTTTGCATGCTCACGTCTGGCTAGCAGCGGGTCATGGCATGCTCGGCATCAGTATGAGCAGCGGGAGCGGACAACTGATGGCTGATTTGATCACCGGGCGGGCGCCCGCAATCGACCCTGCGCCGTATCGTGTGGAGCGTTTCCAATGAGTGCGCGCAATTACGATGTGGTGGTACTGGGGGGCGGCTCGGGCGGCTTGGCTGCCGCATTCCGCGCAGCATCCTACGGCGCCAAGGTGGCGATGCTGGAGCCCGCGCCGCTGGGCGGGACCTGCGTCAACGTGGGCTGCGTGCCGAAGAAGGCGATGTGGCTGGCCGCGGACCTGGCCGAGCGCATTGGACTGGCGCGGCGGATGGGTTTCGATGTGCCGGCGGAGCCGGGGCTGGCCTGGTCGACACTGCTGGAGCGACGCCAGCAGTACATCACCAATATCCACGCCAGCTATCAGAAGCGGCTGGATGAAACCGGGGTGGTGCGGATCAGCAATCGTGGGCATCTGATTGATGCGCACACCGTCGAGTGCGAGGACGGCACCCAGTTCCGGGCCGAACACATCGTCATCGCCACCGGCGCGCATCCGCTGAAACCGACTTTGCCCGGGGCCGAGCTGGGTGGTGTTTCGGATGATTTCTTCGCGCTGCAGGCGCGGCCCGGTCGCGTCGCCTTGATAGGCGGTGGTTACATCGCGGTGGAGCTGGCCGGGGTGCTGCGCGCCTTGGGCAGCGAGGTTGCGTTGCTGGTACGTGGGCAGCGTCTGCTGGACAAGTTTGATGCGGAAGTGGCGGACCAGTTGGCGGAAAACCTGCGGCTGCAAGGCGTGGAGCTTCACTTCGGTTGCAAGGTGGAAGCGTTGCAGCGGCAGCACGCGCAGATCCGCGCGCAGCTGCACAACGGCCCCGAGCAGGCGGTGTTCGACACGGTGTTGTTCGCGACCGGGCGCGGCCCGAACACGCAGGGGCTGGGCCTGGAACGGGCAGGTGTGAAGCTGGGCGAGAAGGGCCAGGTCGAAGTTGACGATTACCAGAACACCTCGGTACCCGGCATCTATGCGGTTGGCGACGTTACCGGTCGGGTGACCCTGACGCCGGTTGCGATTGCTGCCGCGCGCAGGCTGATGGACCGCGTGTTGGGCGGGCAGTCTCAGGCCAGGCTCGATTATGAGAACGTTCCCAGCGTCGTGTTCGCGCATCCGCCGCTGGGCAGTGTCGGTCTGAGCGAGGAAGAGGCGGGCAAGCGTTTTGGCAAGGTCAGCACCTATTACAGCCGCTTCCGGCCGATGCTGCAGGCGCTGGGGCAGGGTGAAGTGCGCAGCCTGTTCAAGATGGTCTGTGTTGGCGAGGACGAGAAGGTGGTTGGCATCCATCTGCTGGGCGAGGGCGCCGACGAAATCCTGCAGGGGTTTGCGGTGGCGGTGAAGGCCGGGGTGACGCGCAGGCAGATGGAGGAGACGGTGGCGATCCATCCGACCTCGGCTGAGGAAGTTGTGCTGATGCGCTGAGGGTGAGTGGGCCGCAGCAAAAACAGCAGCAACAGCACAAAGGCACCCCTCCTCAATCCTCCCCTGCGCTGCGCGCAAGGGAGGAGGCTGATCCTGCAGTCGCCGACAATGCTTCGGCCGTTGCTCCCTCCCGTTACCGTAGGCAAGGGGGAAAGGCCTGCTTGTGCGCCACTGGCGCGCACCCTGATGAACGAGCGAAGGCCATGCCTTCGGGCCGGGTGGGTTGCGGGTGCATGCAGTTGATCGTGCGGTTGCTCCCTCCCTTTGCCGTAGGCAAGGGGAGGGTTGGGGAGGGGTGCAGTTGATCTTGCTTCTTCTCCGGTAAGAAACTTGGTCCTACCCGCCAGCCCGTACAAATCCCTTGGCGCCCATAATAGAAAGCCATCTCCCCCGGATGCCGTAACAGCGTGACTGCTCCAAACCAGCGCGAGGCAACCATGGCCACGCCAACACTACCCACCAGCTCGCGTCGCTTGTTGATCAGTGGCCTGCTGTTGGCGGCCGTCGGCGCCATCGCTGCTTCCGGCAAGGCCGTGATCGTCAAACTCGCCTACCGGCATGGTGCCGATGCCACCGCCTTGCTTGCGCTGCGGATGATGATCGCGTTTCCGTTCTTCATCGCCATGGGCATGTGGGCGGCAAGGCGTGCGCAACCCTTGTCGGCTGGTGATCGTTGGCGCGTACTGCTGCTCGGCTTCAGTGGCTATTACCTGTCGAGCTATCTGGATTTCCTTGGCCTGCAATACATCAGCGCCACGCTGGAACGGCTGATCCTGTATCTCAGCCCCACGTTGGTGGTGTTGATCGCATTGGTGATGCTCAAACAACGGCCCACCCGCATCCAGATAGCTGCCTTGCTGGTCAGCTATCTGGGTGTCTTGCTGGCCTTCGGCCATGACATCCAGCTCGAAGGCCGGCGTACCTTGATCGGCTCGGCCCTGGTGTTTGCCAGTGCGCTGAGCTACGCGGTGTATCTGTTCGGCAGTGGTCAGGCGGTGGCACGGATCGGTGCGGTGCGCCTGACCGCCTATGCCAGCATGGTGGCCTGCGTGCTGTGCATCGGCCAATACCTGCTGTTCCAGCCGTGGGCAGCGCTGTGGGAGTACGCGCCGCCGGTGTACTGGCTGTCACTGCTCAACGGCACGGTCTGTACCGTCTTGCCGGTGCTGGCGATCATGATCGGGGTCAAGCGGATTGGTTCCTCGCTGGCCGCACAGGTGAGTATGCTGGGGCCGGTTTCCACGATTGTGCTCAGCGTATGGCTGCTCGACGAACCGATGGGCATTTGGCAAAGCGCCGGGACGGTGCTGGTGCTGCTGGGCGTGCTGCTGGTGGGCAGCGGCGTGGCGAAGAAGAAGTGATGAGCCCGGAGGCCAGTGCCGCCGCCGGGCATGCACGCATCCTCGAGGCGATTCGTGCCATTCCGCGTGGGCAGGTGCTTGGCTATGGCGAAGTGGCGGCCAAGGCCGGGCTGCCCGGAAGGGCAAGGCTGGTGGCGCGCCTGCTGGGCAACAATGAGGACCCGGAGCTGCCCTGGCATCGAGTGCTGCGCTCGGACGGTCGCATCGCAATGCCGGAGGGCTCGCGCGGTTGGCGCGAACAGAGCCAGCGGCTGCGGGCCGAGGGCGTGGCGGTGGAGAACGGCAGGGTGAAGCGGCCCAAACCGCCGCGCAGCCTGGACGAGGCGATCTGGGGCCCTGGCTAGCCGCTGCGGCTATGATGTAGCCAGTTTCCCCGGATGCCATCATGTTCCCGCGCCTACCCAAGATCACCCAGACGCTGTTGATCGCCAACGTCGTCCTGTTCCTGCTGCAGCAGTTGCCGCAAACGGCGGGCATCTTTACCCAGTTGATGCTGTGGCCGTTGGGTTCGCAGCAGTTCTTTGCCGACTCCCCGGGGTTTGAGCCGTGGCAGCTGTTGAGCTATGGCTTCCTGCATGGCGGCCTCGGCCACCTGTTCTTCAACATGTTGGCGCTCTTCATGTTTGGCGCGCCGTTGGAAATGACCTGGGGTGAGAAACGCTTTCTGACCTATTACATGGTCTGCGTGGTCGGTGCCGGCCTGTGCCAGTTGCTGGTGGCCGCATTTGCCGGTGAATACAACCCGGTGTTGGGCGCCTCCGGTGGCGTGTTCGGGCTGTTGCTGGCCTACGGCATGTTGTTCCCGAACCAGCGGGTGATGTTGTTGTTCCCGCCGATCCCGATGAAGGCACGCACTTTCGTGATCGTGTTCGGTGCGATTGAACTGCTGCTGGGCTTCACCGGCTGGCAGCCGGGCGTAGCCCACTTCGCGCATCTCGGCGGCATGTTGTTTGGCTGGCTGCTGATCCGCTACTGGCGCGGCCAACCGCCGTTCAACAAGCGCGGCCCACACCTGCGCCGCGTCAAATAACAAGCAACTGTGGGGCCGAGCCATGCTTGGCAAGGGCTCTACCAACAGAGCTGAAAGATGTAGTGCCGAGCCATGCTCGGCAGGGGCTCTACCAACAGAGCTGAAAGATGTAGTGGCGGGGGCCCACTGACCGCGGGGCCGGCCGCGGACCCCACACCCCACCGAGCAGGCCCGCCCACAGAAGTATTA
>NZ_JBRREA010000100.1:0-7208 GCF_056759975.1 Stenotrophomonas sp. STEN031 | reverse complement strand
GCCGTTGAGCGGTCAGATCGCAGCCATGCTGGTGATTTCAACGCTGCCAGCTTCGCGGCTGACGCCGCTCCCACAATGATGCGGCCGGCTGATGGATGGCTGCTAAAAGCCCCTGCCGAGCATGGCTCGGCACTACGGGACCTGCGTGGGATTTACCTGCCCGCAACATTCGCGGCGCTACCATCGTTGCATTCGTTGAACGCAGGTGAGTCCATGGCGTCGTATCAGACTATCAATCCCTTCAATGGCGAGGTCGTGCGCACGGTTGAGCTGTTGACTGCCGCTGGCATTGAGCAGCGTCTGGCCGCAGCCGAGTCGGCGTTCCCACAATGGTCGGGTTTGTCACTGGAGCAGCGTGGCGACCATCTGCGCAAGGTCGCCGCCGGCCTGCGCGAGCGCCGCGACGAAATCCAGCGCGTGATGACTTCCGAGATGGGCAAGCTGCGCCGCGAAGCCCTGGCTGAGATCGAGAAGAGCGCGGCGGCCTGCGAGTATTACGCCGACCACGCGGCCGATTACCTCAAGCCGCAGCCGATCCCGACCGAGGCCCAGCGCAGCTACGTGATCTACCAGCCCATCGGCTGCGTGATGGCGGTGATGCCGTGGAATTTCCCGATCTGGCAGGTGATCCGCTTCCTCGCGCCGGGCTTGATGGCTGGCAATGTCGCCCTGCTCAAGCACGCCAGCAATGTGCCCGGCTGTGCCGATCTGCTGCGCGAGGTTGTCACCGCCGCGGGTATTCCAGTGGGCGTATTCGACGTACTGCACATCGACAACGATCAGGCCGCCGAGGTGCTGCGTGATCGTCGTATCAAGGCGGTCACCCTGACCGGCAGCGAGCGTGCAGGGCGGTCGATTGCGGCGAACGCGGGCGACCAGCTGAAGAAGTGCGTGATGGAGCTGGGCGGAAGTGATGCCTTCGTGGTGCTGGATGACGCCGATCTGGATCTGGCGGCGGCTGCAGCGGTGCGCTCGCGCTTCGACAACGCCGGGCAGACCTGCATTGCTGCCAAGCGCTTCATCCTGCTTGACTCCATTGCTGATGCTTTCGTGCAGCGCTACATCGAGGGCGCGCAGGCGCGCGTGTACGGCGATCCGCAGGACGAGGAAAGCACGCTCGCGCCTATGGCGCGCGCTGACCTGCGCGACGAGCTGCACAAACAGGTGTGCGCCAGCGTCGACAAGGGCGCGAAGGTGTTGCTGGGTGGTACACCTGTGGCTGGCAGCAATGCGGGCTATCAGGCAACTATCCTCGACAATGTCGGGCCGGGCATGCCTGCCTACGAAGAAGAGTTGTTCGGGCCGGTGGCGGCGATCATCCGGGTCAAGGACGAAGCCGAGGCGGTACGTGTCGCCAATGACACCAGTTTTGGTCTGGGTGGCAGTGTCTGGACCCGTGATGTGCTGCGTGGCGAGAACGTCGCGGTACAGCTGCAATGCGGCGCGGCCTTCGTCAATTCAGTGGTGAAGAGCGACGCGCGGCTTCCGTTTGGCGGGACCAAGCGCTCGGGCTTCGGACGCGAGCTGGCGGGACCGGGTATTCATGAGTTCATGAACATAAAAACGGTGTACGTCGCCTGACGGCGAACTTGTAGGAGCGGCGTAAGCCGCGAAGCTGGCAATCCATGCGCGCCCAAGAAAACCTGCAACTGCAGTGTGCCGGATTGCAGGCTCCTGAAGCGCTTCGAGCATCGTTGGCTTCGCGGCTTTTGCCGCTCCACATGGGCTGCTGATAACGCCCTTGCCGAGCATGGCTCGGCACTACGGATGCAGCTCCCTCCCTTTGGCCGAAGGCCAAGGGGAGGGTTGGGGAGGGGTCAGGTTTTGCAGCTTCTGATTTGGTGGTGGCTTCGCGGCTAACGCCGCTCCCACAAGGCGCACAGTCACTCTCATCAACCAAACGGTTGGTCGATGGACTTGCTCTGCGGGGTCATCAGTGCCGCACCATCCTCGGTGACGTAGAGGATGTCTTCCAGGCGTACGCCGAAGCGGTCCGGGATGTAGATGCCGGGTTCGTCGCTGAAGGTCATGCCGGGTTCCAGCAAGTGGGTATTACCGCGCACCAGGTAGTCCCATTCGTGCATGTCCAGACCGATGCCGTGGCCGAGGCGGTGGCTGAAATAGCGGTAGTCCGGGCCGTAGCCGGAATCGCTGATCACCTTGCGGGCAGCGGCATCCACATCGCCCATCGCCACGCCCGGGCGTGCGGTGTTCAATGCCGCCGTCTGCGCCTTCAACACGATGTCGAATACCTTGCGGATCTCGTCATCGGGCTGGCCCAGCACCACGGTGCGGGTGATGTCGCCGGTATAGCCACCGGCACGGCAACCGCCGTCGAAGATGATCGGCGTGCCTTCGACCAGGTGCTGCGGTTTGTCCGAGCCGTGCGGTGATGCGGTGTACTTGCCGACGTTGACGCTTGCATCGCCCCTCAAGCCGGTGCGGGCATAGGCCATCGCCAGCAGGCCGCTGATGTCCTGCTCGGTCATGCCGGGCTTCAGTGCTTTCCACACGGCTTCATACACTGCCAGCGTGGCCTCATTGGCAAGCTTCATCAATGCGAGCTCGGCCGGGCTCTTGACCCTGCGGCAGCCCGATACCACCGGCCACGCGGGTATCACCTTGGCCTGCGGCAGGGCGTCGGCAATGCCTTTGGCGCGGAAGTAGGGCACGGCTTCTTCCATGCCCAAGGTGCCAGTGGCATGGCCCATGTCACGCAGCACCTTGGCGACCAGGGCGTAGGGGTCTTCGTCTTCCTGCCAGCCACGTACATCGTTGCCCAGCTTGATCTGCTCCAGCGTGCGCACGCGTTCGAACTCCGGTGTCACGTAGACCGGCTCGCCCCTGCGCGGAATGATCACGCCGGTGAGGCGCTCGCTGTCCCACCAATGCATGCCGGTGAAATAAGTCAGTGAGCTGCCCGCGCCGATGAAGACCGCGTCGATGTGATGCTCGGCCATCAGTCGTTGTGCCTTGGCAACGCGCGCGATGCGCTCGTCATTGCCAATCGGTACAACCTGCGCGGCGACCGATATCAGGGTGCGCATTGATTCCGGCAGGCCTGTGTCGTTGCTGCTGGCGGTTTGCGCGGAAGCGATCTGTGACAGCGGCAGCGCGGCGGCACCGGCGATCAGCGTATTGCGCAGGAAGTTGCGGCGTGCGGGGTTGGTGTGATCATGCTGCATGGTTGCTCTCTCGAAAGACGAAGTGGCTGGTCAAAGCCAGCCGGAACGTTTGAACAGGCGGTACAACACCACGCAGATCACGCCGACGCCGATCATCAAGAGCGGATAGGCGAAGCGCCCGGCCAGTTCCGGCATATGCGCGAAGTTCATGCCGTACCAGCTGGTGACCAGGGTTGGCGCAGCCAACAGTGCTGCCCAGGCACCGAGCTGCTTGACCGTCTCGCCCTGTGCCAGGGTTACCAATGACAGGTTCACGCTCAGGGCGGTGCCCAGCATTTCGCGCAAGGTGTCAATGGCGTCGTTGACGCGTGCGGCGTGATCCTGCACGTCGCGCAGGTACAGCCGCACTTCCTCGTTGATCAGTTGCGCCTGGTTGCGCTGCAGTTGGGCCAGGGCATCCTGCAGTGGCGCAACCGCCAAGCGCATCTTGTTGAGCTCGCGCTTGAGTTCGTACAGGCGGATCACCGTGCGCCGCTTGTAGCTGTCGGCGAATATGTCCTTCTCGAGCAGGTCCAGGGTGTCGCGGAAACTGTCGGTGATCGGCAGGTAGTGATCGACCACGGCATCCAGCACCGAGTACAGGCAAAACGAGGGGCCCATCGCCAGCAGCTCGGGCTCCTGCTCCAGTCGTGCGCGCACGGGGGCATACGACAGCGACGCGCCGTGACGCACCGTCACCAGGAAGCGCGGGCCGAGGAAGGCATGGGTTTCGCCGTAGCGGATGCGCTCATCCACCACCTGCGCGGTGTGCACCACCACGAACAGGGAATTGCCGTAGGTCTCGATTTTGGGCCGCTGGTGCGCCTTGCGGGTGTCTTCGATCGCCAGTGGGTGCAGGTCGAACTCTTCCTGCACCTTGTCCAGAATGGCGTCGCTGGGTTCGTACAGGCCAACCCAGACGAAACCCTTGGCATCACCGGCGAGTACGTCGCTGATGCTGTCCAGGTCCAGCGGGCGCTGTGTGCCGTCGGCACCGTACCAGGTGCAATTGATCACGCAGGCCGGGTTGGCCTGAACGGGAGCTGGAGTGATGCCGGTAGTCATCCCGGCATCGTGCCTCAGCTGGCCGTTAACGCCAAGCTGCGGCGCCCCAGGATCAGCGCCAGCGTGATGTGGATGGGCAGCAACAGCACGATCCACTGCATGTTGAACTGCGCCTGCAGCGATAGCCAATGCAGCGGCAGCGCCAGCAGCGCAATGCCGGTCATCAGCCACAGGACGACCCGGAACCAGGCGCGTGGTAGGCGCCCGCGCAGCAGGCTCCAAGCGCCGGGGATCAACAACAGGGCCAGCGGACTGAGCAGCAGCAGGTTACGGTTGGCCCAGGCGGCCTGGTGTTCACTGAAGCCCCACAGGAAGGTCAGCAGGCCACCGGCAACGCCACAGAACAGCCAGAACGGCAGTGCGAATCCGCCGATCAGGCGTGGCTTGCGGCGTGCGGCGTACAGCGCAGCAGCAACTGCCAGCCCGATCAGCAGCCACGGCCACCAGGAGCGCTGCTTTTCCTTAGGCTCGGGCGCCAGACGCTGCGGCAGCAGTTCCTGTTCGGCCTGTACCAGCGGCCGGCCTTCACTGTTGCGTACTTCGCGCAGGCTGTCGGCCAGGCGCATGGGCACGAAGCCTTCCTGCCAGCGTGACAGCGGCTGGTCAGCGTTTGGGCCCAGGCCAAGGTCAAAGCCCAGCCACATCCACGGCGAAGGCGAGGCCAGTCGCACCGATTCGCTGCGATAGCTGTTGCCACGCGAGCGACCGGCCAGCTGCGATTGCAGGGCCCCGCCCATGGCCTGGTCCAGACTGTCGCGCACCATGGTGGCGCAGTTGGCGGTGAAGTAGTCGTAGCGGTAGCGCGCGTTCTCGGGCTTGGCGCGTTCGGCCAGTGCATCAGCCAGCGCTCGTGCCTGCGCCGGTGGCAGGTCCAGCCACTGGATGTTTGCCCCGCGGCCAACACTCTCGTACTGCGCCAGGTCCTGTTCCAGCGGCAATGCGACCAGGTAATACATCATCTTGCCGCGCACGAAGTTACCGATGAAATCCGGCTCGGACGGGTCGAAGAAGCCAAAGTTGTATGACGTTGCCTGCCCGCTTGCCGGGTCCAGCACCACCAGGGCGTCATGGCCGAAGCGCTCGAAGAACACTTCGCCCGGCAGCATGGTCACCACGCCGATGCGTGGTGCCGGCTGGGTGCTGGTTTCGCTGGATTGGTTGGCGACAGGTTGTGCGCTGCTGGCCATGGCGGCCAACAGCAGGAACAACGACGCAAACGCGGACAGCAGCCGCGGCAGGCGCAGGGTGATCAAGCTTCTTCCTGGTCTTCGGGCGGCAGGATGGTGACGTGGAAGGCCTGCACGCGGCGTGCATCGGCCTTGGCCACCCGGAACACGAAACGCTCCAGGGTCAGCTCATCGCCAATTTCCGGCAGATGGCCAACGGCCTCGGTGACCAGGCCGCCGATGGTGTCGTAGTCGTCGTCGGAGAAGTCGGCACCAAAGCGCTCGTTGAAGTCACCAATGGTGGTCAGCGCGTCCACCACGTAGCGGCCATCGGCGAGGATGGCGATCTGCGAGGTGTGATCTTCGGTCTCGTCGTGCTCGTCGTCGATCTGGCCGACAATCTGCTCCAGCACGTCCTCGATGGTGACCAGGCCGGCGACACCGCCGTACTCATCGACCACGATGGCCATGTGGTTGCGCGAGAGCCGGAACTCCTTGAGCAGCACGTTGAGCTTCTTGGCCTCGGGGATCAGCACCGCCGGGCGCAGCAGTTCGCGTACGCTGGCATGGCTGTTGTCGGCGACCACGCCGCGCAGCAGGTCCTTGGCCAGCAGGATGCCAAGGATGTCGTCCTTGTTCTCGCCGTGTACCGGGAAGCGCGAATGGCCGGAGTCGACCACCTGCTTCATCAGTTCGATGAAGGGGCATTCGACGGGCAGGGACACCATGTGCGAGCGCGGGATCATCACGTCGCCGACGGTCAGCTCGGCCACCGAAATGGCGCCTTCCATCATCCGCAGGGTGTCGGCGGCGATCAGGCCGTCCTGCTGTGCCGTCTGCAGGGTGGCGACCAGTTCGTCGCGGGTATGGGGTTCGCTGGAGAACGCCGAACCCAGGCGCTCCAACCAGCTGCGTTTCTTCTCGCCGTTCTCGGGCGAGGTACTACTGTCGTCTTCAGACATCTCTTGGTTTGACTGCACCCGGCAGGCCGGGCGGTGCCGACAAGTCTAGCAGGATGTTTGCCGCGCCCTGTTCAAGCAGACGATGGGGTAGGGGTCTGCACGCTGGGGGGCATGGACGGGGCTTCGACGGGGGTGTCGGGGGCGGTCGGGGTATCTTCCTCGGCAGGCAGGTCCAGGCTGTAGGTGCAGCCCGCCAGGGTTTTGCCGGGGTGGGATTTGACCGTGGACACGCCCAGGATCACCGACTCGATCAGCGCCTCGCCGGTCTTGGCGTCGTTGACGTCGCGGCTGACCAGCTCGCGGCCGGCCATGAACTTGTCCGGGGCGTCGTAGCCGGTTTCCAGCTCCAGTTGTTTGGCCAGCGGGTGCGGGTCCGGCATGTCGAGGATGGCGATGATGGTGCCGCCGGCCATGGCGATATGGTCGGCGCTGTGGCCGAACACCGTGATCGGAGCGTTCAGCATGTACTCGGCCATGAACAGGTTGCCCTGCGGCAAGGGCCGCCAACCCAATGCAACGGCCTTCAGCGGATCATTGGCGATGGGGGCCAATGCCGCGAACTCACTGACGCTCTGCCGGCACTCGATCAGCGCGGGCAGGTCGATGGCGGGCTGGGCATGGGCCGAGCCGGCAGCGAGGAGGAGTAGCGGTAGCAGGTAGCGTGAGCGCACGGCATTCATTCGGTGAAGTGCAGGGGCCGATGATAGCCGCATCGTGGTGCGGCGCTGTGTTGCAGGAGCACGCGTGGGTAGTGGGCCGCGCGGGAAGGCGGGGGGCGGTGGGGTCGGTGGGGAGAGCCACGCAGGTGGGCAGGAACGGGGGGGGGGTGGGGGGGGGGCGCGCGGCCCTCG
>NZ_JBRREA010000099.1:0-7993 GCF_056759975.1 Stenotrophomonas sp. STEN031 | reverse complement strand
ATGCTCGGCAGGGGCTTTACCGGTACAGCGTCTGCCGAGCATGGCTCGGCACTACAGGGTCTCAGCGGGCCAGGCCTTCCAGCAGCGGCTGGATGCTGGCGGCCTCGCCATTGACCAGGAGCTGCCCTTCCGGCAATTCCAGGGGCAGTACAGCCAGTGCAAGCGGGCCGGCCACGCTGGCAACGGTGCCGATGTTGCTCTCGCCATGTTGGACCGCGGCACCAGAATTTGCGAATGAGGCGCATTCCAATAGCGCCAGCGAGCGTTTGGCCTTGCCCAGGAAGTGGGTGCGGGCAACGATTTCCTGGCCGGGATAGCAGCCTTTCTTGACGCTATAGGCGTTCAGTCGGTCCAGTCCGAGCTGTTGCGGCGTCCACTGCTCGCGCTGGGCATCATCCAGGCGCGGCAGGCCGAAACGCAGGTCGGACTGGCGCCAGGCCAATTCAGCGGTGTCGTCGACGGCAGCGGCCACGCTGCTGATCTGCAGGGTGCGTGGAACCTCCGCACTACCCACATCCAGCTCGATGACCGCATTGGCCAGCTGCGCCAATTGCGCGCCATGCGCCGCGGCGGGCACATCCAGCGCGGCGTTCACCGCCAGCGCGCTGGCATGGCTGATGACGACCTTGCGGCGGAATACAAAGCGCCGCAACTGCTCGGCCATGGCTTCTGCGCCGCCGTCGTGGCAGATCAGCAACAGGGTCTGAGCATCCACCCGCACCAGCTGAAAGATAGACAGCACGCGGCCTTTGGCGGTCAGCCAGGCGCTCCATTGCCAGTGACCGTCGGCCAGCGAGGGCACGTCATTGGCGAACTGAGCTTGGGCGAAAGCGACCGCATCGGCTCCCGCAAGGCTCACGATCTGAGCCTTGGAAAGTGTGCGGAAACCGGTGAAAGCAGGGGCGAGGTTGTCAGACACGTGACTGAGGACTAAAATTTGTGCGTTGCGAGACCACTAATGATAGGCCAAACAACCCCCACTCCCGAGCCCGAAGCTGAAGCCCCGTTGGTCCCCGCGAAGCAGCCGCTTCCCGAGGTGACTCCGGTGCCCCAGGAAATAGGCGGCCGCGGCGGACTTGATCCGGTGCGGTATGGCGATTGGGAGAAAAACGGGCGCTGCATCGATTTCTGAGCAGCGTTGAGCCAACGCGGCATTGAGCCGCCCAGCCGAGATACGAGTCAGCGAATGGCGAACAGACCCCGCCCCCTTTCTCCGCACCTGCAGGTGTATCGCTGGCAGATCCAGATGGCCACCTCGATCCTGCATCGAGTAACCGGCATCATTCTGACTGTCGGTTCCCTGATCATCGCAGGCGGCTTGTTCGCCCTGATGATGGGCCCTGAGTCCTGGAACTGCTTCACCACCCATGCCGGTGCTTGGTACGGCAAGGTGATCCTGTTCGGTTGGAGCTGGTGCTTCGCCTACCACCTGTGCAATGGCATTCGCCATATCGTGCAGGACTTCGCCATCGGCTACGCCAAGGCCACCTTCATCCGCAGCAGCTGGATGTCGGTGATCGCCTCGCTGGTGCTGACCGCGCTGATCTGGGCCTACGTCTGCATGGGAGCTGGCGCATGAGCAAGTACCGTACCCCGTTGAAGAACGCGCGTGGGCTTGGCAGCGCCAAGTCCGGCACCGAGCACTTCGTCCACCAGCGCCTGACTGCAACCGCCCTGGTCGCACTGACCATCTGGTTCCTGTGCCTGGTGCTGAGCCTGATGGGTGCCGATTACGTTACCGCTGTGGAAACCATTTCCAAGCCGTGGAACGCGATCCTGCTGGGCGGCTTCCTGGTCGCCATGTTCTGGCACGCCCAGCTTGGCCTGCAGGTGGTCCTGGAGGACTACATCCACAACTCGCTGATGGCCCTGGCCTTGCAGACCACGGTCAAGTTCGTCGCCGTGCTCGGCGCCATCGTCAGCATCTTTGCGGTCGCCCGCATCGCGTTTGGGAACTGATACATGTCCGCTTACAACATTACTGAACACAAGGTCGACATGGTCGTCGTCGGCGCCGGTGGCGCTGGCCTGCGTGCAACGTTTGGCCTGGCCCAGAAGGGCCTGCAGACCGTCTGCATCACCAAGGTCTTCCCGACCCGCTCGCACACCGTGGCAGCGCAGGGTGGCATCTCCGCCGCGCTGGCCAACATGGGCGAGGACGATTGGCGCTACCACTTCTACGACACCATCAAGGGCTCGGACTGGCTGGGCGACCAGGACGCCATCGAGTACATGTGCCGTGAGGCCATCCCGGCCATCATCGAGCTGGAACACTACGGCGTTCCGTTCTCGCGTACCGAAGAAGGCAAGATCTACCAGCGTCCGTTCGGTGGCATGACCACCAAGTACGGTGAAGGCCCGTCCGCGCAGCGTACCTGCGCTGCCGCCGACCGTACCGGCCACGCCATCCTGCACACCCTGTACCAGCAGTCGTTGGCGCACAACGCGCAGTTCATGATCGAGTACTTCGCACTCGACCTGATTTTCGACGACGAAGGCGTCTGCCGCGGCGTGCTCGCCCTGGACATGGCCGAAGGCACCCTGCACCTGTTCCGTTCGCAGGGTGTGGTGCTGGCAACCGGCGGCTACGGCCGTGCCTACTTCAGCGCTACCTCGGCGCACACCTGTACCGGTGACGGCGGTGGCCTGGTGGCCCGTGCCGGCCTGCCGCTGCAGGACATGGAGTTCGTGCAGTTCCACCCGACCGGCATCTACGGCGCCGGCTGCCTGATCACCGAAGGTGTGCGAGGCGAGGGCGGCATCCTGCGCAACAGCAGTGGCGAGCGCTTCATGGAGCGCTACGCACCGCATTACAAGGATCTGGCATCGCGTGACGTGGTGTCGCGTTCGATGACCATCGAAATCCGCGAAGGCCGTGGCGTCGGCGAGCACAAGGATCACATCCTGCTCGACCTGACCCACCTGGGCCCGGGCGTGATCGACGAGAAGCTGCCGGGTATCGCCGAAAGCGCGCGCATCTTTGCGGGCGTGGACGTGCACAAGCAGCCGATCCCGGTCATCCCGACCGTCCACTACAACATGGGCGGCATCCCGACCAACTACCACGGTGAAGTGGTGCGCAAGGTCGGCGACAACCCCGATGCGGTGGTGCCGGGCCTGTACGCCATCGGCGAAGCGGCCTGCGTGTCCGTGCACGGTGCAAACCGTCTGGGTTCCAACTCGCTGCTCGATCTGGTGGTGTTCGGTCGCGCCGTGGCCAACCGCTGCGCCGAGACGATCAAGCCGGGTGCGCCGCACAAGACCCTGCCGTCCGACGCCTGCGACAAGGCGCTGGGCCTGCTGGACAAGCTGCGTCATGCCAATGGCGATACGCCGACCTCGGTCATCCGTGACCGCATGCAGCGCACCATGCAGAACGATGCAGCGGTGTTCCGCACCAGCAAGTCGCTGGAAGAAGGCTGCCAGAAGATGGCCGAAGTGTTCGATTCGTTCCAGGATGTCAAGGTTTCCGACCGCTCGCTGGTCTGGAACTCGGACCTGATCGAAACCTACGAGCTGAACAACCTGCTGCTCAACGCGGTGGCGACCATCAACTCGGCCGAGCAGCGCAAGGAAAGCCGTGGCGCCCACGCGCACGAGGACTACCCGGACCGCGACGACGTCAACTGGCAGAAGCACACGCTGGTCACTGTCGACGACAAGGGCAAGTGCAGCTTCGATTACCGCCCGGTGCACATGTACACGCTCAGCGATGACGTGTCCGTGGTGCCGCCGAAGCCGCGCGTCTACTGATCCGGGGAACTTACGAACATGGCTGAATTTGCACTCCCGAAGAACTCCCGGTTGACCAAGGGCAAGCACTTCCCCGCCAAGAGCGGTGCGAAGAACACGCGTACCTTCAAGATCTACCGCTGGAGCCCCGACGACAACCAGAATCCGCGCACCGACACCTACGAGATCGATCTCGATGCGTGCGGCCCGATGGTTCTGGACGCGCTGATCAAGATCAAGAACGAGATTGATCCGACCCTGACCTTCCGTCGTTCCTGCCGCGAAGGTATCTGCGGTTCGTGCGCGATGAACATCGACGGCACCAACACCCTGGCCTGCACCCGCGCCATCGCCGATTGCGGCAAGGCCGAGGTGCCGATCTACCCGCTGCCGCACATGGACGTGGTCAAGGATCTGGTTCCGGACCTGACCCACTTCTACGCGCAGTACGCCTCGATCAAGCCGTGGATCCGCACCCAGACCCCGGCACCGGCAGACCGCGAACGCCTGCAGTCGCCGGATGACCGCAAGAAGCTGGACGGCCTGTACGAGTGCATCCTGTGCGCCTGCTGCTCGACCAGCTGCCCGAGCTATTGGTGGAACGGCGAGCGTTACCTGGGCCCGGCGATCCTGCTGCAGGCTTACCGTTGGATCATCGATTCGCGCGATGAAGACACCGGCGCACGCCTGGACGATCTGGAAGATCCGTTCAAGCTGTACCGCTGCCACACCATCATGAACTGCGCACGCACCTGCCCGAAGGGCCTGAACCCGGCACTGGCAATTGCCGAGATCAAGAAGCTGATGATGGCGCGCCGCGCTTGATGCGTCATGCCTTCTCCCCACGGGAGAAGGTGCCCCGTAGGGGCGGATGAGGGTGCGGGCAAAGCCTGCTGCCCTCGATTTCGCGGGAGCTTCGCTCCAACCCTCACCCCAACCCCTCTCCCGGCGGGAGAGGGGCTTTGGTATCAGAGGTATCCGAAGCCATGCAGACCGAAGACGAAATCCTGTTGAAGAAGCTGCGCTGGCGCTGCCGGCGCGGCATGCGTGAGCTTGATCAGCTGTTCGGCCGTTATCTTGACCGCCGCTGGCTGGATGCACCTGCCGCCGAACGCGAGGTTTTCCTGCAGTTGCTGGAGACCGAAGACGATAAGTTGTGGCGCTGGTCCATGGGCTACGAGGCCTGTCCGGATGCGTCGCAGGCAGCGCTCATCAGTTACATCCGCGCCCTTCCGGTATGAGTGGCGCCCGTCGCGCTGGTTGACCGGCGCGTTGTCAGGCCTGGCGGCGCTCGCCGCCGTTTCCCTGTTGAACTGTGATCTGCCGCCCGCGCTGGCCTGGCCGTCGGCAGCGTGCGCGTTTGCCCTGGGGCTGATGCAGGCGCGGACGGAGTCGCGCAGGCCCGGATGCAAACTGCTGATACCGTCGCCGCCGGCAGTGCCCAGCGTCGATGGAATGCCGATGGAGCGGGTCGAGTTGCTGGAGCGGGGGCCGCTGCTGGTGTTGCGCTGGCGATCGGGCCGGCGGTGCCGGCAGCTGCTGTTCTGGCCGGATACCTTGCCGCGTGCGCGGCGACGTGAACTGCGACTGGCCGTAAAGGCACATGGCGTTTCCCGCCAGCCGCCGGGAGTGGCACCATAGCTGCCAGTTCACGGGCAGACACGCATGTTCAAACCCTTACCTGTCGCAATCGGATTGCGCTATCTGCGCGCCAAGCGCCGCAACGGCTTCATTTCCTTCATCTCCATGGCGTCCATCCTCGGCATCGCGCTCGGGGTGATGGTGCTGATCACCACGTTGGCGGTGATGAGTGGCTTCCAGAAGGAGATCCGCGACCGCCTGCTGCAGATGTCGGCCCATGCCACGGTCAGCGCCGATGGCGAGCCGATGGCCAACTGGCAGCACGCCATCGACGTGGCGACCAAGGATCCGCGCGTGGCCGGTGCCGCACCGTATATCGAGATCCAGGGCATGTTGAGCGGCCTGCGGGTGCAGGGCGCGATCATCCAGGGCGTTGACCCGGCGCAGGAGTCCAAGGTCTCGGTGCTGGCCGAGAAGATGACCAAGGGCAAGCTGGACAGCCTGCAGCCCGGCGAATTCAACATGGTGGTCGGCAAGGAGCTGGCGATCTGGTTGGGCGTGGATGTCGGCGACAGTGTCGTGGCGACGCTGGCCGAGGTGCAGGGCACGCCGATGGGCGCCATGCCGCGGGTCAAGCGCTTCAAGGTCAGCGGCATCTTCGAGGCCGGCTCCAATGAAGTCGACCGCGGCGTCGCCTTCACCAACATGCAGGACATGGAGCGGGTGCTGCGCATGGACGGTGTTACCGGCGTGCGCCTGAAAATGCACGACATGGACCAGGCCTATACCGTGGCCCGCGATCTGGCGGTCAACCTGAACGGTTACTATCGGGTGAGTGACTGGACGCAGGAGAACGCAAATCTCTACCACTCGCTGCGCATGGAAAAGACGGTGATGGGCATCCTGCTGTCGCTGATCGTAGCGATGGGCGCATTCAACCTGGTGTCCTCGCAGGTGATGCTGGTCACCGACAAGCAGGCTGATATCGCCATCCTGCGTACCCTGGGCCTGACGCCGGGCGGAGTGATGCAGGTGTTCATGGTGCAGGGCACCTTGATCGGTGTGTTCGGCACCATTGTCGGCGTGATCAGCGGCATCACCTTGACCCTCAATCTGGAACGCATCCTTGGCCTGATCGAGAGCATCTTCAACATCAAGCTGCTGCCGGAAGATGTGTACTACATCACCGGCCTGCCGACCGACATGCAGACCGGCGACATCGTGGTGATCACCGTGGTGGCGCTGCTGATGAGCTTTGCCGCGACCCTGTACCCGGCGTGGCGCGCAGCCCGCACCCAGCCGGCGGAGGCGCTGCGCTATGAATGAGAACGCATTGATGGAATCGGTAATCCGCGCCGAGGGACTGGGCAAGACCTACGCCGAAGGCAAGATGCACACGCCGGTGTTCGACGGCCTGGATTTGAACGTGGCCGCGGGCGAAACCGTGGCCATCGTGGGCGCCTCGGGCGCAGGCAAGAGCACCTTGCTGCACCTGTTGGGCGGCTTGGATATTCCCACTGCCGGCGAGGTCTATGTCGCCGGTCAGCGGATGTCGGCGCTGTCTGATGCCGCGCGCGGCAAGTTGCGCAACAGCTCACTGGGCTTCGTTTACCAGTTCCATCACCTGCTGCCGGAATTCACCGCGCTGGAGAATGTGATGATTCCGGTGATGCTGGGAGGCAGCGACCCGGCCGGTGCCAGTGTCCGCGCCAAGGCCCTGCTGGAATCGGTTGGGCTGGGCCACCGCCTGGATCACAAGCCGGGCGAGCTGTCCGGAGGCGAACGTCAACGTACCGCGGTCGCGCGTGCCCTGGTCAACCAGCCGGGCTGCGTGCTTGGCGACGAGCCCACCGGCAATCTGGACGACAAGACCGCCGCCACGGTGTTCGATCTGATGCTTGAGTTGAACCGCGTCCACCGCACCAGCCTGGTTCTGGTCACCCATGACCGCAGTCTGGCGCGCAAGCTGGACCGTGTGCTGGAGTTGCGCCAGGGGCGGCTGCATGAACTGGCCAGCAATGGGGTCTAGGCGGTATCCGGTGGATGTAGTCCCCTGCTCACCAAGGGACTACCATGCTCTGGTTGGTGCTTGCGGTCATGGAACCAGGTTGTTTCCTTCAAAGAGGATTGCTGCCATGAAGAAAGTACTTGTTGCGACGCTGCTTGCCGTTGTTCTTGGCGGGTGTGCGACCACCGGCAAATTGACCAGCGCCGAGCGCCTTGAACTGTATCGTGCGCATGCTGGTGAGCCGGTCAACAGCTTCCGGTATTTCGGCTCGCTCAACGGCTGGACCGAGCTCGGTGATAGCGCGTTGGCGGTATGGACCCGCCCGAATGAAGCCTGGCTGTTGAATCTGAGCGGGCCGTGTACGGACCTGTCGTTTTCGCCGGCGATCACCGTGACCAATATGTTGGGGCAGGTGTCGGCACGGTTTGACCGCGTCATCGTGCATGGTGCCGGGCCGATGGCCCATGTGCCATGCCGGATCGAAAGCATCCAGCCGCTGGACGTGAAGGCCTTGCGCTCCTCTGAAAAGGAGCTGCGCGAAGCCAAGATTTCCGAGCGTGCCGCAGATCAGGGCCGCGAAACGAATTGAAGCCCCCCCTGTAGTGGGGGGGTCCCTCACTCACTCATAAGCGGACCACCGAGGGGCAACGACGCCGCAGACCCCCGAGACCA
>NZ_JBRREA010000098.1:0-8227 GCF_056759975.1 Stenotrophomonas sp. STEN031 | reverse complement strand
ACCATCCGCACCGCCCGCTCACGCACCTCGGGTGCGTACCTCGTCAATCTGTTGCTCATGGCTCCATCCTCTCAAGGTTTGGAGCCTCCGGGAAAGACGGGGCGATTCACTACAGGCGCTCAGCGCCACCATTGCCACTACCGACATCATCCATTTGCTCAAGCAGACACTCCAATCATCGTGATCAATGCCCGATGATGGCATGGCACAGCCCCATCCGAAGACTGTCTCTCTCAACTGCATGCGCACGGTGGAGCAGTTCTGCCGGCACCTTGGAAGCGCGCAAGTCGTTGATTCCTTTAGGACGACACACTGCTGTCGGCTTTCTGTCGTGTTGTCGAGCGCTGTTGTCCGGCAGCCTCGCAGCTCAGCTAACATCGGCAGGAACGCGGCATGGAAGATGAAACAGTGAAGATCGACGGAAAGCGGATCAAGCAACTGCGCGAAGCCCGCGGCTGGTCGCAGGAACACCTGGCCAGCATCTGCGGTTTGAGCCCGCGCACGGTGCAACGACTTGAAACCGAAGGCAACGCCTCGCTTGAGTCACGGATGGCGGTTGCGGCTGCGCTGGAGGTTGCGGCGGGGGACCTCCTCGATACTGGCGAATCCATCGCCAGCCCGGCAGCCAGCGCCGCAGCCATCAGTCCAGTTGACCGGATGAAAATCGGCCTGTGGATTGCCAGCCTGATCCTGGTAGCAGTCATGTTCCAGCTGGTCGTCGGGCTCAGCTTGGGCAAACAGGCCGCCGAACGCGACAACCGGATATGCCAAGCCGACCCGGCGTGCCGTCGCTGATCCGCAACGCTACTCCCAGGCATCACTCACACGACGCTAAGCCGGATCTTATTGTGGGAGCGGCGTCAGCCGCGAAGCAGGGAGATCATCAGATGACAGCTGGGCCGGCGATTCAAGCGTTGCCAGCTTCGCGGCTTACGCCGCTTCTACAAACAAAAAGACCGATGCCAGCATGTTGGCATCGGTCTTTGAGTGATTCACCGCTGGAGCAGGCAACAGCGGTGCCACTCCCGGCGAATCGCTTACTTGGCCTTACCCTGGTTGGCCACGGCCTCGGCGGCCTTCTTGGCGGCTTCCGGATCACCCAGGTAACGGAACGACTTGACGGTAAGGTCATCGTTCAATTCGAACAGCAACGGAATGCCGGTCGGGATGTTGAGCTCGAGGATTTCTTCCTTGCTCACGTTGTTGAGGTACTTGTACAGCGCGCGCAGCGAATTCCCGTGGGCAGTGACCAGCACGGTCTTGCCGTCCTTCAGCTGCGGGGCGATGGCGTCGTGCCAGTACGGCAGCACGCGGTCCAGCGTGGTGGCCAGCGATTCGGTGGCCGGCAGCGCATTGCGATCCAGGCCGGCATAACGACGGTCGTGGATCGGGTGGCCCGGATCGGCCAGCTCCATCGGCGGCGGCGGGATGTCGTAGGAACGACGCCACACCTTGACCTGCTCCTCGCCGTGCTTGGCGGCGGTCTCGGCCTTGTCCAGGCCTTGCAGGCCACCGTAGTGGCGCTCGTTCAAGCGCCAGGACTTGTTGACCGGCAGCCAATCCTGGCCCAGTTCGGCCAATGCACCCTGCAGGGTGTGGATGGCGCGCTTGAGCACCGAGGTGTGGGCCACGTCGAACTGCAGGCCTTCTTCCTTCATCAGCCGGCCGGCGGTGGCAGCCTCCTGGCGGCCCTGCTCGGTCAGGTCCACGTCCACCCAGCCGGTGAAGCGGTTGTCGAGGTTCCACTGGCTCTGGCCATGGCGCAACAGCACGAGTTTGCGGGTCACTGCGGAGGTCTCCGGATGGGGAAGTGAGGCGGCGATTGTAGCCCCTTCGCGATGGAATCCGTTCTTTGCAGGAGGTTTTGGTATGGGCACTGAGTAGCTGTGGGGAGCGGGGTTTTGTTCTCTTGCTCTGGACTCTCAGGAAGGGCAGGAGCAGAAGCTCACCCCTCCCCAACCCTCCCCTTGCCTTCGGCAAAGGGAGGGGGCCAAAGCCCAGGTTGCGCGGAGGGCAGCCGCTTCGCCCCCTCCCTTTCGCGCAGCGAAGGGGAGGGTTGGGGAGGGGTAACGCTTCCAGCTTTTCCACCCTTCCCACCAAAACAACAATCCATTCCCCGCACGGTAACCCCCTCTTCGCTCCGGCCATGCCATCCTGCCCGCACCTTCAAGCAATCCGGAGCAGCCAGCCATGACCACCATCATCAGCCCGCGCGTCCATGACCTTGGCGGCTTCCAGGTCCGCCGCGCCGTCCCCACCCTGCAGGCGCGCAGCGTAGGCTCGTTCGTGTTCGTGGACCATATGGGTCCGGCCATCTTCAGTCCCGGCCAGGGCATCGACGTGCGCCCGCATCCGCACATCGGCCTGGCCACGGTGACCTTCCTGTGGGCCGGGCAGATCGGCCACCGCGACACCCTGGGTTCGGAGCAGATCATCCACCCCGGCGACGTCAACTGGATGACCGCAGGCAGGGGCATCGCCCACTCCGAGCGCAGCCCCACCGAGGCGCGCGAACACGCGCAGGCGCTGCACGGCATGCAGACCTGGGTGGCGCTGCCCAAGAGCCATGAGGAAACCGATCCCGGCTTCTTCCACTTTTCCGCTGACCAGTTGCCACAGCAGCACCGTGATGGTGCCTGGCTGCGGGTCATCGCCGGTCGTGCCTATGGCGAGGAATCGCCGGTCAAGGTCTTCGCTGACACCTTGAACGTCGCCATCGACCTGGAGCCCGGTGCCGAGATCGACCTGGACAACTCCCACGTCGAACGCGCGCTCTACATACTTGAAGGCGATGCCCAACTGGACGGTGTGGATATCCCCACCCAGCACCTGGTCATTCCCGAAGCGGGTGCACGCGGTCGCTTCCGCGCCAAGACCCCTGTCAAGGCAATGCTGATGGGCGGCGAGCCGCTCGACGGCCCGCGCCACCTTTGGTGGAACTTCGTCTCCAGCTCCAAGGAACGCATCGAGCAGGCCAAGGACGATTGGCAGAACGGTCGCTTCGGCACGATTCCCGGCGATGACAAGGAATTCATCCCCCTACCCGGTTGACACCAACTCCCTCACCGAAGCGTGGACGGCCTTCCCATGCCCGTCCCCGCTTTTCCGTAACTGGCTACCCGCAAATCACGCATAGGCCCAAAGCACTACAGGGAAAAGCGAGAAATAGTTAACGATTTCCCTACTCATCTTCCCCGCTTCTCCGTTATTTTCCCCACACCCGCACCGGGGAAAACAAAGGGAACATCATCATGAGCATGGGAAAGCGTTTGGCTGCCGAGTTCCTCGGCACCTTCTGGCTGGTATTGGGCGGCTGCGGCAGCGCGGTACTGGCCGCGAAGTTCGGCGGTGACGGCAATCCGCTGGGTATTGGCTTTGTCGGTGTTGCCCTGGCCTTCGGCCTGACCGTACTGACCGGTGCCTATGCGTTCGGCCACATCTCCGGCGCACACTTCAACCCGGCGGTGAGCATCGGCCTGTGGGCCGGTGGTCGCTTCCCGGCCAAGGACCTGCTGCCCTATATCGTTGCCCAGGTGCTGGGCGGCATCCTGGCAGCCTTCATCCTGCTGCAGATTGCCCAAGGCAATGCCAGCTTCCTGATTGATGGCAGCCAGCCGGGTGCATTTGCCAGCAACGGCTATGGGGCACTGTCGCCGGGTGGCTACACCGTTGCGGCTGCCTTCCTGTGCGAAGTGGTGCTGACGGCGGTGTTCCTGATCGTCATCATGGGTGCCACCCACGGCCGCGCCCCGGCCGGCTTCGCGCCGATCGCCATTGGCCTGGCCCTGACCCTGATCCACCTGATCAGCATCCCGGTCACCAATACCTCGGTGAACCCGGCCCGCTCCACCGCCGTCGCCCTGTTCGCCGGCTCCGGCGCAATCAGCCAGTTGTGGCTGTTCTGGGTGGCACCGATCCTCGGTGCGGCCATCGGCGGCCTGGCCTACAAGTGGATCGGTAGCGACAAGTAAGCCATCGAATTGGTTTCAGTTGTTAGCATTTCGCCAAAACGGCCCCCTACAAGGGGCCGTTTTTCATGGGTCCAAATACTTTTTGCAAGTGACGGGGATTTTGTAATACCGTCGCAACCTGGCTGGCGCGCATGGGGATGCACGTACCGAGGGAGGGATACCACCCACCAGCCAGTACTGCCTTCAGAACCATCCACACGTTTCTTGTCGTGCCGTTGAGCCGATGTTCCTTGGGGGAATGCGAAGTGAAGACTGTCCTTGTTTTTTCCGCTGCGCTGGCGCTTGCCGCCAGCACCCACGCTTCCGCCCAGCAGGCCGTGCAGTGCCCATCACTGCCGGCCAGCAGTGGCCTGCATTGGGAGCAACAGACACAAAGCGATTTCATCGTCTGCAAAGCCACCACCGAAGATGGCCGTGCAGTGCTCAACATGATGCTGAGCGGGCGTGATCCCGGCCTGGTCTTGAACCGCCCCTTGCGCGCGGAGAAAGGCGAGTTCGGCGGCGAGACGATGCATTGGTACAAGTTGGACATGGGCGGCCGTGACCTGCCCGGTCTGGAGTCGCGTCGCATCAGCGTGGTCAAGCTGGACAAGAACCGTTATGCGCAGATCTGGATCGATGCCGCCGATACCACTGAGTTGGGCACGCTGCAGAGCCTGACCCAGACCTTGAATCTCAACCCCTCCGCGTTGGCCGGCAGCAACTGATCCACAGCGGATACCGACCCGTTGATAACGGGCCGGTGATGAAGCCCGATTGATACCGGTTCCGTCCTTGCAACGAGGGACCGGTCATCGTTCAGAAGCGCCCTTCCTGGTAGTCGACAAAGGCCTGCATCAATTCTTCGCGGGTGTTCATCACGAACGGCCCGTGCCGCGCTACCGGCTCACGCAGCGGACGCCCGGCAACCAGGATCAAGCGCGCACCTTCGGCGTCGGCACGCATCTGCAGCCGGCTGCCCTCACCCAGCACCGCCAGTTGCTGCAGTTCCACCGTGCGCGCACTCTCGCCCTCGCCCAGCACTGCACTGCCTTCGAACACATAGGCGAAGGCGTTGTGACCTTCCGGCAAGCGGTAGCTCCAGGCGCTACCCGGGCTCAAGCTGATATCCAGATAGACGGGATCGGTGGCTGGCTGCTGGATCGGACCGGTGATCGCATCGACCGTACCGGCGATTAGCTTCACGCGGACGCCTTCGGCCGGCGCCAACTGCGGGATGCGCTCGGGCGCAAATTCCTGATAGCGCGGATCGCGCATCTTGTCGCGCGCCGGCAGGTTCACCCACAGCTGGAAGCCGCGCATGCGACCGGACTCCTGCTCGGGCATCTCCGAATGCACCAGACCGCGACCAGCCGTCATCCATTGAACACTGCCGGGTGTCAGCAAACCCTCGTTGCCGTGGTTGTCCTTGTGACGCATGCGGCCATCAAGCATGTAGGTCACCGTTTCGAAACCGCGATGCGGGTGGTCGGGGAAACCGGCGATGTAATCCTCGGCCCGGTCCGTGCCGAACTCGTCCAACATCAGGAACGGATCCAGCTCCGGCAACGATGGCGTGCCGATGACCCGGGTCAGGCGGACGCCAGCACCGTCGGAGGTGGGCATGCCACGGATGCTGCGAATCACCCGGGCGGATTCTTGCTTACTCATGAGGCACCTCCTCGAACATGCGACAGACAATGGCCATCACCGGGCACCAAGCCAATCGCCACAGCTGCAACCCTTTGTTCCAGCCAAGCCTATCCCCACTGCACAGTCCCGCCCCGCAGTCATGTTCAACAAGACATGGGCCTAAGACCAAAGTCGCATCCGCTTCAGCTGCCATGCACATTGACCCCCGACCTGCATGGGTAGAACCTTGGACACATTCCCCTGCGAGGCGACTCGATGAAAGGTTTTTCAAAAGCCGGATGGGCGCTGCTGTCCCTGATTGGCGCGTTCTGTCTAGGAGTCGTGGCGCTACGCCGCGGCGAACACATCAATGCCCTGTGGATCGTGATCGCAGCGGTTTCGCTGTATCTGGTGGCGTTCCGCTACTACGGCCTGTTCATCGCCAACAAGGTGCTGGGCGTTGATCCTACCCGCGCCACCCCGGCAGTCATCAACAACGATGGCCTGGACTACGTGCCCACCAACAAGCACGTATTGTTCGGCCACCACTTCGCCGCCATTGCCGGTGCCGGCCCGCTGGTCGGCCCGGTGCTGGCCGCACAGATGGGCTACCTGCCCGGCACGCTCTGGCTGATTGCCGGCGTGGTGCTGGCCGGTGCGGTGCAGGACTTCATGATCCTGTTCATCTCCAGCCGCCGCAACGGCCGCTCGCTGGGTGATCTGGTACGCGAGGAAATGGGCCAGGTACCCGGCACCATCGCCCTGTTCGGCGTTTTCATGATCATGATCATCATCCTCGCGGTACTGGCGATGATCGTGGTGAAGGCACTGGAGGGCAGCCCCTGGGGCATGTTCACGGTGATCGCGACCATGCCGATCGCCATCCTGATGGGCGTGTACATGCGCTACATCCGCCCGGGCAAGATCGGCGAGATTTCGATTGTCGGCCTGATCCTGCTGATCGCTGCGATCTGGTACGGCGGCAAGGTGGCCGCTGACCCGGTGATGGGTCCGATGTTCACCTTCACCGGCATCCAGATCACCTGGATGCTGATCGGCTACGGCTTCGTCGCCGCCGTGCTGCCGGTGTGGCTGCTGCTGGCCCCGCGTGACTACCTGTCCACCTTCCTCAAGATCGGCACGATCGTCGGTCTCGCCATCGGCATCCTGATCGTGATGCCGGAGCTGAAGATGCCGGCACTGACCCAGTTCGCCGACGGCACCGGCCCGGTGTGGAAGGGCAGCATGTTCCCGTTCCTGTTCATCACCATTGCCTGCGGCGCGGTGTCCGGTTTCCATGCGCTCATCAGCTCGGGCACCACCCCCAAGCTGCTGGCCAATGAAGGCCATGCCGCCTACATCGGTTACGGCGGCATGCTGATGGAATCGTTCGTGGCCATCATGGCCATGGTCGCCGCTTCGATCATCGAGCCGGGCATCTACTTCGCGATGAACAGCCCGGCCGCGATCATCGGCACCGATGTGGTGCACGCGGCCCAGGTCGTCACCAACTGGGGCTTTGCAATCACCCCGGACCAGCTGACTGCCACTGCGGCAGAGATCGGTGAAACCACCATCCTCTCGCGCGCCGGTGGTGCACCCACCCTGGCCGTTGGTATCGCGCAGATCCTGCACGCTGTGCTGCCTGGCGAAGGCATGATGGCGTTCTGGTACCACTTCGCCATCCTGTTCGAAGCCCTGTTCATCCTGACCGCCGTCGATGCCGGCACCCGTTCGGGCCGCTTCATGCTGCAGGACCTGCTGGGCAACTTCGTGCCGGCCCTGCGCCGTACCGATTCGTGGGTGGCCAGCTTCATCGCCACCGGCGGCTGCGTCGCACTGTGGGGTTACTTCCTGTACCAGGGCGTGACCGATCCGCTGGGCGGCATCAACATGCTGTGGCCGCTGTTCGGCATTGCCAACCAGATGCTGGCTGGCGTGGCGCTGCTGCTGTGCACCGTGGTGCTGTTCAAGATGAAGAAGGACAAGTACGCCTGGGTGCCGCTGGTCCCGGCTATCTGGCTGCTGATCTGCACCACCGCAGCCGGCTTCATCAAGATCTTCTCCGACGTTCCGGCAGTGGGCTTCCTGGCCCAGGCGCACAAGTACCGTGACGCCATTGCCGCTGGCGAACTGCTGGCACCGTCGAAGAACTTCGACCAGATGCACCAGGTCATGGTGAACAACTACATCAACACCGGCCTGACCGCGTTGTTCCTGTTCGTGGTGTTCGCGGTGCTGGTGTACTCGGTGAAGACCATCGCCGCTGCACGCCGCTCGCCGGTTCGCACCGACAAGGAAACCCCGTACGTGGCACTGAAGCCGCACGAGGTTGACCTGTAATGGGCACCGAGCTGGTCCCCGTCGGCCAGTACCAGACGTTCCGCCGCACCTGGCGGCGTCTGGTGCAGACCGCGCGGCTTTGCTGCGGCGTACCGGACTACGACAACTATGTCCGGCACATGCGCGAGAAGCATCCCGACCGCGAGGTCATGGACTACAAAACCTTCTTTCGCGAACGCCAGGAAGCCCGCTTCGGCGGCAGGAGCGGCTTCCGCTGCTGCTGAGCCAGCGGAGACAAGCAACAAAGAAAGGCGGCGCCAATGGCGCCGCCTTTTTACTACCTGTAGTGCCGAGCCATGCTC
>NZ_JBRREA010000097.1:0-9649 GCF_056759975.1 Stenotrophomonas sp. STEN031 | reverse complement strand
CACCAACAGCAACACCAACAGCAACTAAGTGTGCCACCCCCCCCCCCCCCTTCACCACCACTCGCAATTACGTGCATATGCACATAAACTGCCGCCATCGCCCCGCCGACAACGCCGATGGACGCCCCCAGCCCCTGCACCTGCTTCCAGCTGCGCCGCGCCACGCGCCGCGTTTCCCAGCTCTATGACCGCCACCTCGCCGCGGCCGAGCTGAGCCTCAACGCCTACTCCATCCTGCGCCGCGCCAGCCAGGCACGCCCGCTGGGCGAGCTCGCCGATGCGCTGGGCATGGACCGCACCACCCTCACCCGCAACCTCAAGCCGCTGCTGGAGGCCGGCCTGCTCAGCGCGGCACCCGGCCAGGACTCCCGCCAGCGCCAGTTGCAGATCACCGCCGCCGGAAAACGTCGCCTACAGAAGGCCTTCCCGCTTTGGCAGCAAGCGCAGGAGGAGGTCGAAGCCCTGTTCGGCAGCACCCGCATCAACAACCTCAACCAGCAACTGGAAGCCCTCAACCACGCACTGGAACAGGAGCGGCCAGCATGAGCGCGCAAGCCCCGTCGCGCACGCCCTGGCTGCTGTTGCTTGCCGCCTCCAGCATCCTGATGGTCACCATGGGCGTGCGCCAGACCAGCGGTCTGTTGATCGATCCCATCCATGCAAGCACTGGACTCGGCATCGCCCAGATCAGCTTTTCGCTGGCGATCGGCCAGTTTGTCTGGGGCGCGGTGCAGCCCCTGTTCGGCGCCATGGCCGACCAACGCGGGCCACTCCCGGTGCTGGTCGGCGGCGGCCTGTTGCTGGCCATCGGCCTGTTCGCCGCAACCCTGCTGCCCGGTGCCTGGGGGCTGAATCTCAGCTTCGGCCTGCTGCTGGCCGCCGGTGCGGGCGCGGGCAGCTTCTCGGTGCTGATCGGTGCCACCGCCTGGCGCATCCCCGCGCAGAAGCGTTCGATGGCTGCCGGCATCATCAACGCCGGCGGGTCGCTGGGCCAGTTCCTGTTCGCACCATTGGTGCAACTGCTGCTCAGCGCCTTCGGCTGGGTCAAGGCGCTGTATGCACTGGCGGTGATCGTGCTGCTGTCATTGCCGCTGGCCTGGCCACTGCGCAAGCGCGCACCGCGCAGTGACAACACGGATGATGGCGAAGCGCTGCGGCCGGAATTGCAGCGCGCCCTGCGTGACCGCAGCTACTGGTGCCTGCACCTGGGCTTCTTCACCTGCGGCGTGCATATCGCCTTCCTGGTCACCCACCTGCCCGGCGAAATCGCCCTGTGCGGCTTGTCGCCAAGCGTGGCCTCGGTGTCGATTGCGCTGATCGGCCTGTTCAATGTTGCCGGCAGCCTGATCATCGGCGCGCTTGGCGAGCGTTTCCGCATGAAATGGCTGTTGTTCTGGATGTACCTCAGCCGAGCGGTGCTGATCGCCGTCTATCTGGTGTCGCCGCCCACGCCGATGACCTTCTATGTGTTCGCTGCAGTGCTCGGCTTCACCTGGCTGGCCACGGTGCCGCCCACCGCCGGCCTGGTCGGCAAGCTGTTCGGCCCACGCCATATGGGCACCTTGTTCGGCCTGACCCTGCTCTCGCACCAGATCGGCGCGTTCTTCGGCGCCTGGCTCGGCGGCGTGGCATTGGAGTATGGCGGCGACTACAGCTGGATGTGGTACGCCGACATGGCACTGGCCGCCGCTGCAGCCCTGGTCAACCTGCCTATCCGCGAAGCGCCATTGCGCCGCCAGCTCGCTGCCGGCTGAACAGAAACGAGCGCTGCAACAAGCCGTTTCATCGCCGCCATTGAAACCGGACATTTTTGTCCGGATCATATGCAGCATGACTTCTTTACGTTCCGATGCCGTCGCGCGTCGCGCTTTGCTATTGGACGCGGCCGACGCCGTGTTCGGTGAACACGGCATCACCGCCCCGCTTGACCTGGTAGTGGAACGCGCCGGCGTTGGCCGCGCCACCCTGTACCGCAACTTCCCCGACCGCACCGCGCTGGTGGAAGCACTGCTGCAGCGGACCGTGGAGAAGATCGAGGTCCATCTGCAGGAACTGGGTGAGCGCGACGACGCCTTGTTCGAGCTGATCAAGGGCATGGCCCGACGCATCGTGCATTCCCCGGCGCTGGCCGATTACTGGCGCGCGGTGGACCGCGACGACCCGGCCATCAAGGCCGCCCGCGAGCACATCCTGGCGCTGTCGGCACCGGCCCTACAGCGCGCCAAGGATGCCGGGCTGTGCCGCCAGGACCTGCAGCTGGCCGATATCTCGCTGATTTCCAGCATGCTGGGCGCCGCATTGCGCGGGCGCACCGCCGAAGATCGCGCCACCCTCGCACGCCGTGCGATTGAATTGCTGCGTCCCGGCCTGGCCGCGCCGGCTGCAGCGGAACGCACATGAAGCCACTCAAGCCCATCCCGGACTGGGAGGAACACGAAAAGCCCTCCCTGCCCGGCTCAGCCTCGATGCCCTGGCACCCGCCACATCGGCGTGCCGCCTATGCCGCGGTGGCGGTGCTGGTCGCCATCACCGGCGGCCTGGGCAATGCGCTGATCAGCGCCAACCTGCCGTGGATCACCGGGCAGATGGGCCTGCAGGCCAGCGAGGCAAACTGGTTGGTGGCGGCCTACCTGATGGTCAACGTCAGCGCCAACCTGCTGGTGTTCAAGTTCCGCCAGGAATACGGCATCCGCCTGTTCGCCGAGATCGGCCTGGGCACCTATGCGGCGTTGGCCGTGCTGCACCTGTTTGTCGGCACCACCACCACCACGCTGCTGGTGCGCGCCGGCAGTGGCTTTGCCGGCGCCGCCTGCACCACCCTGGGCACGCTGTACATGCTGCAGGCGCTGCCGCGCAAATACGTGGGCAACCTGCTGGTGATCGGCGTTGGCCTGTCGCAGCTGGCAGTGCCATTGGCCTGGTTGCTGTCGCCCGGCCTGCTCGACCATGGTGAGTGGCAGAACCTCTACCTGTTCGAGGCCGGCCTGGCGCTGTGTTCGTTTGCGGCGGTGGTGGTACTGAAGCTGCCACCCGGCATCCAGATCAAGGTGTTCGAGCGCAAGGATTTCCTTACCTTTGCCCTGCTGGCACCGGGCCTGGCGCTGCTGGTGGTGGTGCTGAGCCAGGGCTATCTGCACTGGTGGTTCGATTCGCCATGGCTGGGCTGGGTGCTGGCGGCGGCCGTGGTGCTGATCACCGTCGGCCTGTGCATCGAACACCAGCGCCGCAACCCACTGCTGCAGGTGCGCTGGTTGATGGGCCCGGTGATGCTGCGTTTCATCATCGGCGCCTTCCTGATCCGCTTCCTGACCAATGAGCAGTCCTACGGGATGATCACCATGATGCGCACGCTGGGCATGGGGCCGGAGCAGATGGCGCCCCTGTTCGGCGTGATCCTGGTCGGCGTGCTGGTCGGCATCGCCGCCGGTGCGCTGACCTTCGGGCCGAAGGCGCTGATCCCGCAGTTGCTGACCTCGATCATCCTGCTCGGCACCGCCGCCTTCCTCGACCAGCACCGCACCAGCATGGACCGGCCGATGGATTTCGCCTTGAGCCAGTTCTTCGCGGCGGTGGGCAGCGGCATGTTCATGGGCCCGCTGATGCTGATGGGCATACGCCAGGCGATGGCACGCGGGCTGGACCATATCGTGTCCTTCATCGTGATCCTGTCGCTGACCCAGAGCTTTGGCAGCCTGGCCGGCTCGGCCTTCCTCAGCAGCTACCAGCTGCACCGCGAGCACATCTATTCCACCGCGCTGGTCAGCCAGCTCAACCCCGCCGACCCGCAGGTGGCCCGCCGGCTGCAGCTGCAGCAACAGGCCTACGCCCGCGTCATCACCGACCCGGTACAACTGAAGGCCCAGGCCAGCGCCGCGCTGGCCGCCAGTGCCAAGCGCGAGGCCAATGTGCGGGCCTTCAACGACGTATTCGCCCTCAGCGGTTGGGTGGCTATCTGCTTCCTCACCTGGCTGCTGCTGGAAGTGATGCTGCGCAACCCGCGCGTGAAACAAGTGATCCGGCGCCAGCCTGCCGGCGCCCCGAACCAACGAGCTGAAACATGAGCAACAAGACCGAAACCCCAGCAACACCCGCCTCGGCGCCGGTGTCCAAGTACAACCGGCCCAGCCGCGCCAGCGTGGTGGTGATGATTGCCGTCGCCCTGGTCGGGCTGACCCTGATCCTGCGCGCCTGGCAGCTGTGGCCGTTCAACAGCACCCATATGCACACCGACGATGCCTATGTGCGTGGCCAGGTGACGGTGCTGGCGCCGCAGGTCAACGGCTATGTCACCGAGGTGCTGGTCAGCGATTTCGACCACGTCAAGAAAGACCAGCCCCTGCTGCGCATCGACGACCGCATCTACCGGCAGAAGGTGGACCAGGCCCAGGCCTCGCTGGAGGATGCGCGCGCGCAGCTGGCCAACTCCGACCAGAGCCAGGCGCAGAACCGGGCGCAGATCAGCTCGGCGCGCGCCAACTACGCCGCCGAACAGGCCGAGCAGCAGCGCAGCCGCACCGAGCTGCAGCGCTACGAAACACTGGCGTCCCAGCAACTGGTCTCCAATAGCGACCGCGACAAGCTGCGTTCGTCCGCGCAGGCGGCAACCGCCGGTGTCGCGCAGTCGCAGGCCGCCATCCATATCGCCGAGGAAACACTGACCTCCACCCAGGTGGCGCGCAAGGGACTGGAAGCCAAGGTAGCGATGGCCGAAGCGGCCTTGGAACTGGCCCGGATCGACCTGGACAACACAGTCATCAAGGCCCCCCGTGACGGTCAGGTATCGGAGGCGACGGTGCGGCTTGGGCAATACGTCACCGCCGGCAGCCAGCTGCTGTTCCTGGTGCCGGACAGCTTGTGGGTGGTGGCCAATTACAAGGAAGGCCAGACCTGGAACATGGCCATCGGGCAGCCGGCGACCTTCAGTGTGGATGCCTTCCAGGGCAAGCAGCTGACCGGCCACATCGAGCAGATCGCCCCGGCCACCGGCTCGGAGTTCTCGGTGCTCAAGCCGGACAACGCCAGCGGCAACTTCACCAAGGTGGTGCAGCGCCTGCCGATCCGCATCGCCATCGACCCCGACCAGCCACTGGCCGCGCGCCTGCGCCCGGGCATGTCGGTCGTGGTGGAGGTAGACACGGCAGCAAGCCCGCAGGCACGCCGGCAGTAGGTGGTAGTGCCGAGCCATGCTCGGCAGGGGCTTTCCACGCAATCCCGCAGGAGCGGCCCAAGCCGCAAAACCAGCAGCAAGCAAAAGCCCAAAGCCAACCCCTCCCCAACCCTCCCCTGCTACGCAAGGGAGGGGGCAAGGCGGTAGTGCCGAGCCATGCTCGGCAGCAGCTTTCCACACAATCCCGCAGGAGCGGTCTAAGCCGCAAAACCAGCAGCAAGCAAAAGCCCAAAGCCAACCCCTCCCCAACCCTCCCCTGCTGCGCAAGGGAGGGGGTAATGCGGTAGTGCCGAGCCATGCTCGGCAGGGGCTTTCCAGACAACCCCGCAGGAGCGGCTTAAGCCGCAGAACCTGCAGCAAGCAAAAGCCCCAAAGCCCCCCCTCCCAAACCCTCCCCTGCTGCGCAAGGGAGGGGGCTGGAACGCTGGCGGGCGAACCAGCGACCTGCGTCACTTTGCCTCACCACACCCAAACCACCAAAGCGCTACGCTGTACCCCTGCCCACAGCCGGGAGAACCCTCGGTGAAACTGCATCTGGCGCTCTCCGTACTGGCCGCACTCACAGCCACCTCCGCCAACGCCGCCGATACGCTGTATACCGGCGGGCCCATCGTCACCGTCAATGACCGCCAGCCCGATGCCGAGGCCATCGTGGTGCGCGACGGCCGTATCGCCTTCGTCGGCAGCCGCCAGGCCGCACTGCGCTTCAGCCCGAAGGCGCAGCAGATCGACCTGCATGGCCACACCCTGGCACCGGGCTTCATCGACGCCCATGGCCATGTCTCCGGCGTTGGCCTGCAGGCGCTGTCCGCCAACCTGCTGCCCGCGCCCGATGGCGAAGGCAACTCCATCCCCGCGCTGCAGAAGATCATGCGCGAGTTCCGCGCACACCCGACCACCCCCGAGGGCTACAAGGTGCTGATCGGCTTCGGCTACGACGACTCGCAGTTGGCCGAACAGCGGCATCCCACCCGCCAGGATCTGGATGCCATCACCACCGATATCCCGATCATCCTGATGCACCAGTCCGGCCACCTCGGCGCCTACAACAGCAAGGCGCTGGAAATGGCCGGCATCACCGCCGACACCCCCAATCCACCCGGCGGCGTGATCCGCCGCGAGCCCGGCAGCACGGTGCCCGACGGCGTACTGGAAGAAAGCGCGCACAACCTCGCCCTGGCCAAGCTGATGCCGGCAATGACTGCCGAGCAATCCCTGGCCATGCTTGAGGCCGGCCAGGCGCTGTACATGAAATACGGCTACACCACCGCGCAGGACGGCAAGAGCGATGCCGGCACGCTACAACTGCTGCCGATGGCGGCCAAGGCCGGCAAGCTCAAGATCGACGTGGTGGCCTACCCCGACATCGAAGTGGCCCTGCAGAACCCGGCCATGCAGGGTCCGTTCTACGGCCTGAACTACACCGACCACTACCGCATCGGCGGGGTAAAGATCAGCCTGGACGGCTCGCCGCAGGGCAAGACCGCGTGGCTGACCAAGCCCTATTACAAGGTGCCCGAGGGCGAGAAGCCGGACTATGCCGGCTACCCTGCCTTCCCGGATACCAAGGTCGACGACCTGATCACCCAGGCCTGGGGCCATGGCTGGCAGGTGCTGGCCCATGCCAATGGCGATGCCGCCATTGATCAGCTGATCCATGCAGTGGCCAGCGCCGAAGCCAAATACCCCGACAAGCATCTTGTACCGGTGCTGATCCACGGCCAGACCCTGCGCAAGGATCAGGTGGGCGAACTGCGCCGGCTGGGCATCTTCCCCTCGCTGTTCCCGATGCACACCTACTACTGGGGTGATTGGCACCGCGACTCGGTGCTGGGCCCGGAGCGCGCCGAGAACATCTCGCCGACGCAATGGGTGCTGGATGCCGGCATGGTGTTCACCTCGCACCACGATGCGCCGGTGGTATTCCCGGATTCGATGCGGGTGCTCGATGCCACGGTCAACCGCGTGACTCGCAGTGGTCGCATACTGGGACCGGATCAACGGGTATCGCCTTTGATCGCGCTGAAGGCGATCACCTTGTGGGCCGCGCGTCAGTACGGCGAGGAAAGCAGCAAGGGCTCGATCGAGGTCGGCAAGCGTGCCGACCTGGTACTGCTGTCGGACAACCCGTTGAGCATCGAACGCAGCCAGCTGCACACCATCAAGGTGCTGCAGACCATCAAGGATGGCGTCGCGGTTTACGAGGCAAAGCCGTAGGAGCGATATGTGGTTGTTGTGGGAGCGGCGTAAGCCGCGAAACCACTGCAACATCCGAAGCCGATAGCGCATTGCCCGCACCGACGTAACCGGGGCGGTCAAGGCCTATCGGCTTCGCCGCTTACGTCGCTCCTACACGGGTCAGTTCTGCTTGAAGTCTTACCCTCACCCCAACCCCTCTCCCGCAGGGAGAGGGACTAAAGCTTCAGCCTGCGCAGTTCGCGCACAGGCCATGCACTTCCAGCGTCTGCGCCTGCGGCTTGAAGCCCAGCTCCTTGGCGCGGGCCTCGAGCTGGCGAACGATGTCGCGGTCTTCCAGCTCCACCGCGCTATGGCAGCGGTCGCAGATCAGGAAGGGCACCGAGTGCTGGTTGCTGCTGGGGTGGTGGCAGGCGACGAACGAGTTGACCGACGCCAGCTTGTGCACGAAGCCATTGGCCATCAGGAAATCCAGCGCGCGGTACACCGTGGGCGGGGCATCGGCGCCCACACCCTTGCCTTCGCGCACCCATTCCAGCAGTTCGTAGGCCTTGACCGGCTTGCCCGCCTCTGCAATCAGGCGCAGCACGTTGGCGCGGATCGGCGTCAGCCGCAATCCGCGCTCGCGGCACACCCGCTCGACCACCGCGACAAAGTCCGCCGCGTCTTCGACGTGGTGGTGCGGGGCGGTACAGGAGTGGGCGTCGGTCATGGCTACCTCGTCGGAATCAGGCCGTTGGGATCTTGATGAGTGCGGCGTCGATGCGTTTCAAGGCCTCGTCGCGGCCGGCCAGGTACACGGTATGGGAAATATCCGGGCTCACCTGGGTGCCGGTGATGGCCACGCGCAGCGGCTGGGCCACCTTGCCCATGCCGATTTCCAGCTGCGCGGCCACCTCATGCAGCGCCGCCGACACGCCTTCAGCGGTCCATTCGGCAGCGGCCAGCAGTTCGCGCGCCTTCGCCAGCGGAACCTCGGCACCGGCCTTGAAGTGCTTGGCCACCGCGGCTTCGTCGTATTCGCTCAGCGGGGTGTACCAGACCACGGCCTTCTCGGCCATTTCCTTCAGGGTCTGCACGCGCTCGCGCAGGGCGATGACCACGTCCACCGGCGCCGGCCCCTTGGCCAGGTCCAGGCCCAGCTTTTCCAGCTGGTAGACCAGGTGCGGAACGATGGATTCGGGCGTCTCGGTCTTCAGGAAGTGCTGGTTGACCCAGCCCAGCTTGGCCATGTCCAGACGCGCGGCCTTGGAGTTGCAGTTGGTGACGTCGAACAGGTCGATCAGTTCCTGGCGGGTGAAGATCTCCTGGTCACCGTGCGACCAGCCCAGGCGGGCCAGGTAGCTCAACAGTGCCTCGGGCAGGTAGCCGGCATCCTTGTACTGCATCACGTCGGCAGCACCGGTGCGCTTGGACAGCTTGGCGCCCTGCTCGTCCAGAATCATCGGCATGTGGCCGAACTTGGGCACCGGCGCGCCGATGGCCTCGTACAGGTTGATCTGGCGCGGGGTGTTGTTGATGTGGTCATCGCCGCGGATGACCTCATTGATGCTCATGTCCCAATCGTCGACCACCACCGCGAAGTTGTAGGTGGGGTAACCGTCCGGGCGGAAGATGACCATGTCATCGAGCTCGCTGTTGGCGATCTCGATCTTGCCCTTGATCAGGTCGTCGAACACCACGGTGCCGTCGAGCGGGTTCTTGAAGCGGATGACGCGGTTCGGGTCGTCCTTGTACGCCAGGTTGAGTTCGCGGGCAGCGCCGTTGTAGCGCGGTTTTTCCTGCTTGGCCATGGCGGCCTCGCGCATGGCGTCCAGCTCTTCCTTGGTCTCGTAGGCGTAATAGGCCTTGCCCGAGGCGATCAGCTGTTCGGCCACTTCCTGGTAACGGGCGACGCGCGCGGTCTGGTAGATCGGACCCTCGTCATAGCCCAGGCCCAACCAGTCCATGGCCTCCAGGATGGCGTCGATGGCCGCCTGGGTAGAGCGCTCGCGGTCGGTATCTTCAATGCGCAGCACGAACTCACCGCCACGATGACGCGCCTCCAGCCAGCAATACAGCGCGGTGCGGGCGCCACCAATATGCAGGTAGCCGGTGGGACTGGGGGCAAAGCGAGTACGGACGGTCATGACAGGCGCAGATGTGGGAATCCGGGCATTTTACCTTTTCCCCTGCTCCGGTGCCTTGAACCGGCTTCAGCCCTTGGCGCGCGGACCACAAGACGCAGCAAGCGCCAGCGACCTGCAGCTCTAAGCCCCTCTCCCGTTCACGGGAGAGGGGTTGGGG
>NZ_JBRREA010000096.1:0-10468 GCF_056759975.1 Stenotrophomonas sp. STEN031 | reverse complement strand
CCCCACCCTCGCTGGTTGCTTTGTTTGGGGTGTGTGTTTGTGCGGTCGGCCTTTCCGTTTCCTCTGCGGGTGCTTTCCTCTCGCCTGCGCCGCGCCCCCCCCCCCACTACCGCAAGCAGCACAGCAACCCCTCCCCAACCCTCCCCTTGGCCTTCGGCCAAAGGGAGGGAGCGCAAAGCCCTTACCAGACCTTCACCCGCTGTTCGGGTGCCAGATACAGCTTCTGCCCTTGCTTGACATCGAACGCCGGGTACCACGCATCCACATTGCGCACGGTCAGCGCACGGAACTGGCCGGGTGCATGCACATTGGTCAGCAGTGAATTACGCAGCGCCTGCTCACGCGCCTTGCTGCGCCAGGCCTGGGCGAAACCAAGGAAGAAGCGCTGGTCCGGGGTGAAGCCTTCCAGCGTCTGTTCCTGCTTGCCCTGCAACGACAGGCGATAGGCGTCGTAGGCGGTACCGAGACCGGCAACGTCGGCGATGTTCTCACCCAGCGTCAGGCGGCCGTTGACGTGTACGCCGGGGAAAGGCTCGTAACTGTCGAACTGCATGGCCAATGCATCGCCGGCAGCGTTGAACTTCTTCAGGTCGTCCGCCGTCCACCAGTTGTGCAGCTTGCCGGTTTCATCGAACAGCGCGCCTGCATTGTCGAAGCCATGGCTGATCTCATGGCCGATCACCGCACCGATGGCGCCGTAGTTGATCGCATCGTCCGCGGCGCCGTCGAAGAACGGCGGCTGCAGGATGGCGGCCGGGAACACCAGGCGGTTCTCCAGCGGTACGTTCATCGCATTGATGGTCTGCGGCAGCATCGCCCATTCGCTGTGGTCGACCGGCTTGCCGAGCTTGGAGATGTTGCGCTGGTATTCGAACAGCGAGGCGCGCTGGGCGTTGCCCAGTGCATCGTCGGCCTTCACTTCAAGCGCACTGTAATCACGCCACTTGCTAGGGTAGCCCATGTCCACTTTCAGCCCTGCAACCTTGGCCTTGGCATGCGCCTTGGTTTCCGGCGACATCCATTCCAGCGCATCGATGCGCTTGGCGAAGGCGGCGATGATGTTGCTGGCCATCTCGTCGGCGCGTGCCTTGGTGGCGGCATCGAAATGGCGTTCGACATAGATCTTGCCCACTGCTTCACCGATGGCGGTATTGGTGTCGGCGACGGCGCGCTTCCAGCGCTCGCTCTGCTGTGGGGTGCCACTCATCGTGGTGCCGTGGAACGCGAAGCTGGCATCGGCGAAGGCCTTGGGCAGATAGGTTGCCGCCTCATCCAGCGCGTGGAAGGTCATGTAGTCCTTCCACACCTCCAGCGGCTCGCTGGCGACCAGCTTGGACAGGCCGGCCACAGCCTTGGGCTGCCAGACAATGAAGTCCTGTTGCGCGCCAAGGCTTGCGCCTTCAAGGAAGGCCGTCCAATCCATGCCCGGGGCCTTGCCAGCGAGGTCGGCCTGCTTCCAGGCGTTGGCGCCCTTCTGCACGTCGTTGGTTTCTTCCTGGGTGGCATGGGCGCGGGCGATCTTGGTCTCCAGCGCGACGATGCGCGCCGCCTTGGCCGCGGCATCCTTGTCGCCTGAGAGTTCCAGCAGCGTTGTCACGTAGCCTTCATAGGCCTTGCGCAGCTCGGCCATGCGGCCGTCCTGCAGGTAGAAATCACGGTCCGGCATGCCCAGGCCACCTTGCACCAGGTAGGGCGCATTGCGGTCAGGCTGCAACAGATCGACCGAAACCCACACGCCGAACAGATGCGGGGTGTAGAAGTTGGTGGCATTGAGCAGGTCCACGTCGGAACGCATGCTGGCGCCCAAGGCCTTGGCCAGCGCCTGTTTGTCGGTGATGCCGGCAATGGCCTGCAATGCCGGCTGCAGCGGTGCGGTGCCGCGCGCTTCGATGCCAGCTTCGTCCATGAACGCTGCGTAATAATCACCGATCTTGCGGACTTCGCCGGCATCGGCCTTGCCGGCTTCCTCCATGATGGCGCGGGTATCGGCGAGGGTTTTCTCGGCGATCACATTGAAGCTGCCATAGTTGGAACGGTCGGCCGGAATCTCGGTGCGCTGCACCCACTGGCCATTGGCGAAGTCGAAGAAGTTGTCGCCGGCGGCGACGCTGCGGTCCATGCCATCGGCATCGAAGCCAAAGCTGCCCAGCTGCGGCTTGGCTGCGGCGGTGGCCGGAGCCGGTGTTGCATTGTTGTCAGCGGCGGGTGCGCTGGCGTCCTTTGCGCAGCCGCTGAGTGCAAGCGCGGCGCCGATTGCCAGTACCAGGAAGGAACGTTGCAAAGCCATGACGGTATCCGGAGGATGGGTGCGACAAGTCTAGACCTCCAACCCCGTTCATAAAGATATCGATTCTGGCACTTGACGGATGTGCACAAGTACGGGGAATACGAGAAAATTGGTCACGCACTCTTCACGCCGACGGTGATTGTGCTGCATGCTTGAGCGAACGCGCTGCAGATGGTGTCTGGGGAGACATTGGCAGGGTGGAGTATGTGGTGTTCGCATGCGACCGTTGCAGGTCCCCACCTGCCGGTTCCTAGTTGTAGTGATGCCAGGACCAACATACGCAATGCCAGCTGACCGTCTACTGCTACGTTGGATCCACCGGTGACCCGGATGCCGGCTCATCCGTTGCGAGTGATGATCATTGCCGGTGTGGCAGTGGGGTTGCTGTTGGCGGGCGGCATGATCAGCATGTTGTGGAACGACCGCAGCAGCCGGCTGGAAGCGGCGCAGCGGCAATCGGCGGCGCTGGCCAGCGGCAGCAGCCGCCTGCTGCGCGCTCAGCTGGTGACCTGGGAACGCGCGTTGCGCGGCAGTGCCAGTGATTGCCGGGAGTTCTATCGACAGGTGCCTGACCAGGCACCTGCGTTGTTTGAGGCCAGCCTGCGTGGTGTGCTGGAGCGCAATCAGGACCTGGCGTCCATCACCCTGGTGGATGATCGCGGCGTGCCGCTGTCCTCGGGCGAGGGCGATCCCACCTTGCAGAGTTGGGTGGTTGCGGAAAACCGCCTGCTCAATGGCGGCCTCTATCTGGGAGCGCTGGAGCAGACGCCTGACCAGCATTGGGTGCTGCGTGCGGCACTGCAGGTGCAGCCGGGCCAGTGGTTGTTGACGCGGGTCCGGCTGGGCGCGTTCCAGGAGGTGGTGAGCGGCCTGGATCTTGGGCGCGACGGCACCGCTTCCATCGGCAACCGCTATGGTCAGTTGGTGGCCCACAGCCGTGATCCGGAGCGGTTGGTTGGCAACAAGCTGGCACGGCCAATGCGGATACTGGCGCCGTCGCCGGTGGTGCTGAGGCAGGGCGTGGTGGTCAGCCCGTATGACGGCGAGCGCCGCATCGCGGCGGTCAGCGTGCCGATGGACTTCCCCTTGAGCCTGTTTGCCTCGCTGTCCTATCGCGAGGTGATGGCGGGCTGGTACCTGTTGTTGTACGCCTCCATCGGCGTCTATCTGCTGTATTTGGCCGGTTTCGCCTATCTGCTCTATCGGGTTGATCGCAGCACCCGTCACCAGCAGCAGCTCAGCGAAGAGCTGCAGGCAGGCAATGCCGAGCTGGCGCTGGCGCATGAAGTGGGCAAGGTAGGTACCTGGTCCATCCATGGCGAAAAGCCGGTGGTGTACTGGTCGGCGCTGACCCAGCAGATGCTGGCCCTGGCCGGGCGCAGCACCTCGCTGGACGGGTTCCTTGCGCGCGTGCACGAGGAAGACCGGGCCTGGTTGAAGGACATGCTGGAGCGGGCGTTGGCCGGCAAGGGCGCCTTGAATGCGATGTTCCGGCTGCGCAGCGGCGATGGATCGTTGCGCTGGTTGTCCGCGCGCGGTGAGCTGGTGGACGACGGCGGCGACAGCAAGCGTCTGGCTGGCGCGGTGGTCGATATCAGCGAGCGGGTCAACACCGAGGCGCGCGCGCAGGAGGCACAACGCCAGTTCCGGCTGGTGTTTGACCGTAACCCTGCGCCGTTCTGGATTTTCGACCTGGTCACGCTGCGTTTCCTGGAGGTGAACCAGGCCGCGATCGATCAGTACGGCTATAGCCGCGATGAATTCCTGGCGATGTCGATCCTGGATATCCGCCCGGCAGCGGAGTGGGACGAGATCCGCCAGACTGCCGGCCGCGCCTTGAGTGGCGATCTGCTGGGGCTGCAGGTCAGCACCCACCTGCGCAAGGACGGCAGTGCCTTCCACGTGCAGGGCCATTTCGCCAAACTGGAATTCGCCGGCCGCAATGCCTGCCTGGTGCTGGCTGAAGATGTCAGCCAGCGGCTGCGTTATGAGAACGAACTGGCCTATCGCGCCAGTCACCATGCCGGCACCGGCCTGCTGACCGTGCGTGCGCTGTCCGAGCGGCTGGATGCGGGGAGTCGCGGTTACACCATTGCGCACGTGCAGTTGCGTGGCCTGCAGATGATCACCGATACCCTGGGCCGTGATGCCGGTGAGGAGGCATTGCGCGCGGTATCGGTGCGGTTGGGTGGGTTGGCTGCCCGTTACGGCCTGCTGGCACACCAGCCGGCCGAAGACTTCGTGCTGGCGATCGAGGGCGAGGGCGATCCGCAGATGGCGCTCAATGCCCTGCTGGCGGCGGTGGCCGAGCCCATCCGTGGCCGCGACACCTACCACCAGCTGGAAGCCCGCATCGGCGTTGCCAGCTGCCCGCTGGACGGCGAGCTGGCCGAACAGGTGCTGGGCCGGGCGGCCCAGGCCGCGCATGCCGCGCGCGAGAGCGGTGTGGCCCTGCTGCACTTCAACGCAGGCATGGCCGCGCACTACACCGAGCGCCTGCAGTTGGCCGGGCGCATCCACATGGCCATTGACCGCGGTGAGTTCCTGCTGCACTTCCAGCCCATCCGTGATGCGGCCGAGGGTAGCCCGGTGGCGCTGGAGGCCTTGCTGCGCTGGCCGCAGGCCGACGGCAGCTTCATCGCGCCGGCCGACTTCATCCAGCTGTGCGAGGACACTGGCCTGATCATCGCGCTCGGCCGCTGGGTGATCCATGCCGCTGCGCGCGCGCAGAAGCAATTGTCGGCTGCCGGTTGGCAGCACCTGCCGATCGCGGTGAATGTCTCGGCGGTGCAGTTGTTCAACAGCGATCTGGTGGGCGAATTCAGCCGTGCCATGCAGGACCACGGCCTGGCCCGCGGCGCGCTGCAGATGGAGCTCACCGAAAGCGTGCTGATGCGCAATCCCACCCAGGCACTGCAGACCCTCGGGCATCTGCATGCCAATGGCGTCGGGGTGGCGCTGGATGATTTCGGCACGGGTTTCTCCAGCATGTCCTACCTGCAGCATCTGCCGCTGGACTCGCTGAAGATCGATCGCGGTTTTGTCAGCGACGTCGAAAGCAATCCGCGCAATGCGGCCATCTGCCGCGCCCTGCTGTCGCTGGGCCATAGCATGGGCCTGTCGGTGATCGCCGAGGGGGTGGAGACCGAAGGCCAGCGGCGCTGGCTGGCCGCACATGGCTGCGACCAGGTGCAGGGCTATCTGTTGGGCCGGCCGATGCCGCTGGAGCAGGTGCTGGTGATGCTGGAAGACAGCCGCTCAATTTGAGCGGGCGGCATCAGGCTGCAGGCATTCGACCAGATAGTCGATGAAGCTGCGCACCTTGGGCGCCAGGTGGCTGCGGCTGCTGTAGACCGCATGGATACCGATGGGTGGCACTTCCCACTGCGGCAATACCGGCACCAGCAGGCCAGCGGCCAGCGCCTGGTCAACGATGAAATCCGGTTGCGCGATGATGCCCATGCCGGCGATCGCCGCTTCGCGCAGCACCTCACCATTGTTCGCGCGCAGATGCGGCTGCAAGGCGATGCTCAGCTCGCCCTCCGGCCCCTGCAACTGCAGCGTGTCACCGCCGGCGGAGTAGGTGTACGACAGGCATTGATGTCCGCTGAGATCCTGCGGGGTGCTGGGCGTTCCTCGTAGGGCCAGGTAGGACGGCGCCGCGCACAGGCGGATGCGGACCAGGCCCAACTGCCGGGCAATCAGGTTGGGGGCCGGCTGGCGGATGATGCGGATGGCCAGGTCAAAGCCTTCCTCGACCATGTCGACCAGGCGGTCCGACAGCTGCAGGTCCAGCTCCACCTGCGGGTAGCGGGCACTGTAGGCGGGCAGCAGCGCGCCCAGCCGGGCAATGCCGTAGCTGACCGGCGCGTTGATCCGCAAGCGGCCCGAAGGCTGCAGCGCCTGTGCGCTGACCGAGGCTTCCAGTGCGTCGAACTCGGCCAGCAACTGCACGCAGCGCTGGTAATAGGCGGCACCGGCGCTGGTCGGGCTGACCCGGCGGGTGGTGCGGTGGAGCAGGCGTGTGGACAGGCGCTTTTCCAGCGCAGCAACCTGGCGGGTGACGGCGGCGGTGGAAACGTCCAGGGCATCGGCGGCGGCGCTGAAGCCATTGCGCTCGACCACGGCGACAAACACCCGCATGGCATCGATGGTGTCCATTGTTTCCGTTTCCGCAATAAAACGTTGCTACCGAGATTATTTGTTGCCGACTCGGCGCGCAATAACCTGTGGGCTCTCAAATACCTCTGGGAGCCCATGATGCGCAGCGCGCTGCCTTCCCTCTACATCTCGCACGGTTCACCGATGACCGCCCTGCAGCCGGGGCTGGTGGGCCCGCGCCTGGCCGAACTGGCTGCAGGGATGCAGCGGCCGCGCGCCATCGTCATGGCTTCGGCACATTGGCTGGGACGTGCGCCGCGGGTGTCTGCGGCGGCGCAGCCGGAAACCATCCACGATTTTGGTGGTTTCCCGGAAGCCTTGTATCAGCTGCAGTACCCGGCACCGGGCGCACCCGCGCTGGCGCAGGAGGTGGCCCAGCGGCTGGCCGATGCCGGCCTGCAGCCGGGCATCGACCCGCAGCGCGGGCTCGATCATGGCGCCTGGGTGCCGCTGCGCTACCTGTACCCACAGGCCGATATTCCCGTGTTGCAGGTGTCGATCCAGCCGTCGCTTGGCCCCGAGCACCAGCTTGCGATGGGCCGCGCGCTGGCACCGTTGCGGGAGCAGGGCGTGCTGCTGATCGGCTCGGGCAGCATCACCCACAACCTGCATGACTGGCGCAATTACCAGGATGGCAAGGAGGCGCCTTATGTGCGCCCGTTCATCCAGTGGGTGGAACAGAAGCTGGGGGCCAACGACCTTCCAGCCCTGTTGGATTACCGCAAGCAGGCACCGTTTGCGGCGCAGGCACACCCCACCGACGAACACCTGTTGCCGTTGTACTTCGCGATGGGCGCCGCCGGCGGCGAGCGGCTTGGTGCACGGCGGATCGATGCCGGCATCGACATGGGCTTCCTGGCGATGGATATCTATCGTTTCGACGGCGAGGAGTGAGGGCGCTGGCTGGGTCCAGGCTGGGGTTGGGTGCAGGCCACAGTGCCCCACGCTGACGGGATCGATGGGGCCGGCCTCGGCGTGCAGCCGCCACAGGGCTGCTTGCCGTCGATCATGTCATTACGATGGATGAGCAGCGCAATCTGCACCTGCAAGCCAGGGTTGCTGTGGTAATTTCCCGGTATTCATCCGCCACTGCCAGTGTCGGCAGCCTGCTGTCGTGGTAGTGAATCCGTGGAACGGGCATGCACACGATTGAAGTAGTCCTGGCGATGCTGGTGGCGGTTGTCGCCAGCGGCTATCTGGTAAGAATCCTCCCCTTCTCATTGCCGTTGCCCTTGGTGCAGATCGGCTTGGGTGCCTTGATCGCAGGTGTCTTCAATCGCGGCCATGCGCTTGAGCCGGACATGTTCTTTCTGCTGTTCCTGCCGCCACTGCTGTTCCTCGATGGCTGGCGTATTCCCAAACAGGGCCTGTTCCGCGACAAGGGCGCGATCCTGGAGTTGGCGTTCGGGCTGGTGGTGTTCACCGTGCTCGGTGCCGGGCTGCTGATCCATTGGATGATTCCATCGATGCCGCTGGCGGTGGCATTCGCGTTGGCGGCGATCATCTCGCCGACCGATCCGGTCGCGGTCGGCGCCATCGCCTCACGCGTGCCCATTCCCAAGCGGCTGATGCACATCCTGGAAGGCGAGTCGTTGTTGAACGATGCCTCCGGCCTGGTCTGCTTCCGCTTCGCGGTGGCGGCGGTGATGACCGGTTCGTTCTCGCTGGCGGAGGCCTCGCTGACCTTCCTGTGGGTGGCGTTTGCGGGCCTGGCGATTGGCGTGGCGGTGACCTGGGGCGTGTCCACCTTCCAGCGCTGGTTGTGGCGCAGCTTCGGCGAAGAACCCGGCGCCGCGCTGCTGGTCAACCTGCTGATTCCGTTTGCCGCCTATCTGTTGGCCGAAGAACTGCACGCATCGGGCATCCTCGCCGCAGTAGCCGCCGGCGTGACCATGAGCTACGTGGAGCTGACCGGCCGCATCAGCGGCAGCATGCGCGTGCAGCGCAATGCGGTGTGGAACATGGTGCAGTTCAGCTTCAACGGCATCATCTTCGTGCTGCTGGGCGAACAGCTGCCGGGCATCGTGGAGCGTGCGATCGAGACCATGTCGGTGACCGGCCACCACAGTGCCTGGTGGCTGGTGGTCTATGTGCTGGCGATCAATGCGGTGCTGGTGGTGCTGCGACTGGCCTGGGTATGGCTGTCGCTGCGCTGGAACCTGCTGCGCGCGCGGATGCGTGGCGAGAAGGAAACCAGCACGCCATGGCGGGTGGTGTTGGCGATGTCGGTGGCCGGCGTGCGTGGCGCGATCACCCTGGCCGGCGTGTTGACCCTGCCGCTGATGATCCCCGGGGGTGAGCCGTTCCCGGCACGTGATCTGGTGATCTTCCTGGCGGCGGCGGTGATCCTGGTATCGCTGGTCGGCGCCAGCCTGATGCTGCCGCGCCTGCTCAAGGGCCTGGAGCTGCCCAAGGACGACGACAGCCGGCGCGAGGAAGACCTGGCCCGCAGGGCATCCTCCAAGGCGGCCCTGGCGGCGGTGGAGAAGGCGCGTCAGGCCCTGGTCGAAGGCCAATCCACCAGTTCGGTACAGTTGCTCAACGATGCCGCGGCACGGGTAAGCCTGCTGTACCAGCGCAATCTGGAAAAGGGGCAGGGGCCGGATGAAGACCCGGAAAAAGTGCGGCGCATGGAGCAGGCCTACCGCAGCCTGCGTAGCGCTGGCTTGAACGCCGAGCGCGAGGAGTTGTTCCGGCTGACCCGGCGCGGGCAGGTATCCGACGAGATCGCGCGCAAGCTGATCCGCAATCTGGATCTGCTGGAGACGCGGCAAAGGGATTGAGGGTGGTTTTGGGGTTCTTTAGCTAGAAGCTTCCCCTCACCCCAACCCCTCTCCCGCAAGCGGGAGAGGGGCTCTCAGAGCGCAAGCCATCCCGCTTTAGCCCCTCTCCCGCTTGCGGGAGAGGGGTTGGGGTGAGGGCAGGCTCTTAAGCTCTTAAACGTTCTTCAGCTCAAGAAAATACGGTTCGACCGTACCCTTGATCTTCAAGGTCATCGGGTTGCCGCGGCGGTCGCGGGCCTTGCCGGCCTGTACGCGGATCCAGCCTTCAGCGACCGAATACTCCTCGACGTCATCGCGCTCGATGCCATTGAAACGCACGCCGACGCCGCGCTGCAGCGCTTCGGCATTGTGGAACGGGCTCTGCGGGTTGACCGCCAGATGATCGGGAGGGGTATCGCTCATATCAGTGCTTCAGTGAAGGCCACCGTGGCCCTCTTCGGGGCGCAAGGATAACCGCTGTGGCGCGCCAAGGCTTTCGCTGGCACGCCGCTGGCGGCAGAATGCGCGCCAATCATGTAGTGGAAACCGTCCCATGCCAGACAACAGCGCCGATTACGAAGATTCTGACGAGCTGCAACCGGACTTCGACGAAGACGACCATCCGGCGCGGGTCTGGAACCTGCTGTGGCTGATCAATCCCGGTGATGAAGACGCGGCGCTGCAGCAGTTCGATGCCTGGCGCGAAGCGCGCGCGGGCGCCGAGGACGATGCCAGCGATGAACAATGGTTGTGGGACCTGAAGGACGCCATCGATTGGCGTTCAGGTTTCTATGTGGACTGGAAGGACGTTGATTCCTTCGTCGCCGCGCTGGATGAAATGGCCGCGCGCTGGAACCTGGACATCGCCTGGGGCGGTGACTTCGACGACGAAGACTTCACCGACGACCTCGACGTGCCGACGTTGATGACCACCGCCCACGACCGCCTGCGTGAGCACGGCTACACGGTGTGGAACTGGAACACCGGTGGCGACGCCTATGCCGGCTGGGTGGCGCTGAGCCGCGATGATGAAGCGATGCTGGCGTTGTGCTCGTTGCTCGGTGTTGAAGTCCGTCCGGGCAGCGACCCGTTCTGAGCCAGCAGCAACGGTAGAGCCGAGCCATGCTCGGCTGGGGCTGTACCGACAAGCCAACATGTAGTGGCGCCCGAAACACAACAATCCCCCACAAAACCCTAACCCACAAGAACCACAGGCACACCCCAGAAACAAGCAAGTATAAACCCCCGCAAAAACACC
>NZ_JBRREA010000095.1:0-10601 GCF_056759975.1 Stenotrophomonas sp. STEN031 | reverse complement strand
TGGGGAGGGCTGGGGTAGGGGGGCTTTGCGATGTTTTTCTGCCGGCTTCGCTATTCACGCCGTTCCCACAGTGCGAAGCCAACGGGTAGTGCCGAGCCATGCTCGGCATGAGGCTTTACCGGTAACGCCCCTGCCGAGCATGGCTCGGCACTACAGGGCCATGCTGCTGCATACGCGCCAGTACAGACGGGCGGGCGCTTTCGCGCTTATTATTCCCCGCTTCGATTGATGCAGCAGAAGACCGCGTGACTGACTCCCGACTCGCTTTCGTATTCCCCGGCCAGGGCTCGCAATCCATTGGGATGTTGGCCGAACTGGCTGAACTGCATCCGCAGATCCGTGAAACCTTTGCCGAGGCCTCCGAAGGCGCGGGCGTCGATCTGTGGGCCTTGTCGCAGGGCGGCCCGGAAGAACAGCTCAATCGCACCGAATTCACCCAGCCGGCGCTGCTGGCTGCCAGCATCGCCGTGTGGCGCCTGTGGAATGCACAGGGCGGCGCACAGCCGGCGGTTCTGGCTGGTCACAGCCTTGGCGAGTACACCGCGCTGGTCGCTGCTGGCGCGCTGACGCTGCACGACGGCGCACATCTGGTGCGCCTGCGTGGCCAGCTGATGCAGGACGCCGCCCCGACCGGCGTTGGCGCAATGGCCGCTGTGCTCGGCGCCGAAGACGCGCTGGTGCTGGAAGTCTGTGCGGAGGCTGCTGGCAGCCAGGTCGTCGTCCCAGCCAATTTCAATTCGCCCGGCCAGATCGTGATCGGCGGCGACGCTGCGGCAGTCGACCGCGCCTTGGCGCTGTTGGCCGAGAAGGGCGTGCGCAAGGCAGTGAAGCTGGCTGTCAGCGTGCCCTCGCACACGCCGCTGATGCGCGAGGCCGCCAACCGCCTGGAAGCCGTGATGAACGGCCTAGCCTGGCAGCAGCCGGCCTTGCCGGTGGTGCAGAACGTCGACGCGCAGGTGCATGACGGCGTGGACGCCATCCGTCAGGCGCTGGTGCAGCAGCTGTACCAGCCGGTGCAATGGACCGGCTGCGTGCAGGCGCTGGCCGCACGTGGCGTCAGCCGCGTGGCCGAATGCGGTCCGGGCAAGGTGCTGGCCGGCCTGATCAAGCGCATCGACAAGAACATCGAAGGGCGTTCGCTCGCCACCCCGGCAGATTTTGCCGGTGCGCTGGAAGAGTGGGCCAACTAATCCAGCCGGAAGCAGCTGCGGGCGCGTTGCTGCGCCTGTCTCGAACCGGCTGCCGCCATTGCGGCAACGACTGAAAGGAAGACGAATGAGCAAGCCATTGCAGGGTGAAATCGCGCTGGTAACCGGCGCAAGCCGCGGTATCGGTGCCGCCATTGCCGACGAACTGGCCGCGCTGGGCGCGACCGTCATCGGCACCGCGACCACCGAATCCGGCGCTGCTGCCATCGGTAGCCGCCTGGCTGCACAGGGCGGCCACGGTCGCGCACTGAACGTGACCGAGCCGGGCGCGGTTGACGCGTTGATCGACGCGGTAAGCAAGGAGTTCGGCGCCATCAGCATCCTGGTCAACAATGCCGGCATCACCCGCGACAACCTGCTGATGCGCATGAAGGACGAGGATTGGCAGGCCATCCTCGACACCAACCTGACCAGCGTCTACCGCACCTCCAAGGCGGTGATGCGCGGCATGATGAAGGCGCGCAAGGGCCGCATCATCAACATCGCCTCGGTCATCGGTGTCACCGGCAATGCCGGCCAGGCCAACTATGCCGCCGCCAAGGCTGGCATCATTGCCTTCTCCAAGTCGCTGGCCAAGGAAATCGGCAGCCGCGGCGTGACCGTCAACGTGGTCGCACCGGGCTTCATCGACACCGACATGACCAAGGATCTGCCCGAGGACGCCAAGGCGGCGATGCTCGGCCAGGTCGCGCTGGGTCGCCTCGGCGAGCCGGCAGACATCGCCAAGGCGGTGGCGTTCCTGGCCGGTCCGTCGGCCAGTTACATCACCGGCGAAACCCTTCACGTGAACGGTGGCTTGTACATGCCGTAAGCGTGGCGTGCATGGAATGCACCCAAGTGGTTGATTGTCGCGGCTTTTTTGTTCAGAAACACCGCCGCGACGGTTTCCACTACACTATCCCACGGCCAGCCCTGGGGGCTGGCGTCTTTTGAACCACTACTCCATCTGGAGCGATATCCTAATGAGCACCATCGAAGAACGCGTCAAGAAGATTGTTGTTGAGCAGCTTGGCGTCAAGGAAGAAGAAGTCACCACCAGCGCATCGTTCGTCGATGACCTGGGTGCAGACTCGCTGGACACCGTCGAGCTGGTGATGGCGCTGGAAGAAGAGTTCGAGTGCGAAATCCCGGACGAAGAAGCCGAGAAGATCGGTACCGTCCAGGCCGCCATCGACTACGTCAAGGCACACGTCAAGGCCTGATCCAGGCCTGACAAGGCGCGGTCGGCAAGCCTGTCTGCCGCGTTGCAAACCCATGGGGCCGCTGATGCGGCCCTGTGCTTTTAAGCTTGAATCTCCCCGCGTGCGGGGCCAGGAGAATCCGCAATGAGTCGTCGCGTAGTTGTTACCGGCATGGGCATGGTGTCGCCGCTGGGCAATGATCTGGCCAGCAGCTGGGAAGGCATCATCAATGGCCGCTCGGGCATTGGCCCACTGACGAATGTTGCAGATAACTATCTGGAACGTTTCACCACCAAGATTGCAGGTGAGGTCAAGGATTTCGACATCACCGCCGACAATCCCCTGTTCGGCAAGTACCGGGTCAGTGGCAAGGACGCCAAGAAGATGGACCCGTTCATCCATTACGGCCTGGGTGCCGCCTTCATGGCGCTGCACGACTCCGGCCTGGAAATCACCGACGCCAACGCTGAGCGCATTGGCGCCATCGTCGGTGCCGGCATCGGTGGCCTGCTTGGCATCGAAGAGCAGACCATCGAGTTCCACGAAGGCAAGAAGATCTCGCCGTTCTACGTGCCCAAGACCATCATCAACATGTTGCCGGGCCAGCTGAGCATCATCGCCGGGCTGAAGGGCCCGTCGTTCTCGGCAGTGTCGGCCTGCGCCACGTCCAACCATTCCATCGGTACGGCGATGCGCATGATCCAGTACGGCGATGCCGACGTGATGGTTGCCGGCGGTGCCGAGCGTGGCTCCTCGCCGACCGCACTGGGCGGCTTCTGTGCGATGAAGGCCATGTCCACCCGCAACGACGAGCCGACCAAGGCCTCGCGTCCGTGGGACCAGGGCCGTGACGGCTTCGTGCTGGGCGACGGTGCCGGCATCCTGATCCTGGAAGAGTACGAGCACGCCAAGGCGCGCGGCGCCAAGATCTACTGCGAGCTGGCCGGCTTCGGCGCAAGCTCCGACGCGTACCACATGACCGCACCGAGCGAGAACGGCGAAGGCGCCGCCCGCTGCATGGTCGCGGCGATGAAGGACGCAGGCGTCACCCCGGAGCAGGTGGGCTACCTCAATGCACACGGCACCTCCACGCCGCTGGGCGACCTGGGCGAGACCATGGCGATGAAGACCGCCTTCGGCGAGCACGCCTACAAGATGCTGGTCAGCTCGACCAAGTCGATGACCGGCCACCTGTTGGGTGCAGCGGGTGGCGTGGAAGCGATCTTCTCGGTGATGGCGCTGAACACCGGCACCATCCCGCCGACGATTAACCTGGAAAACCCGAGCGAAGGCTGCGACCTGGACTACGTGCCGAACGTGGCCCGCAAGGCCGACGTCGACGTGGTGATGTCGAACGGCTTCGGCTTCGGCGGTACCAACGGCACGTTGGTGTTCAAGCGGATCTAACGCGGTGTTGCGGCTTTGCTTGAGGCTTGCGCTTCCAGCATTGCTTGTAGGTCCCGCTCGTCGCTTTGCTTGAAGCTGTTGCTCGAAGCTTTTGCTTGTCGCTTTGCTCGAAGCTTTTGGCTGTTGCTTTGCTCAAGGCTTTGCTCAAAGCCCCTCTCCCGCAAGCGGGAGAGGGGTTGGGGTGAGGGCAGCTTTAAAGCTCCAAAAGCTTTAAGAGCTTTAAAAGCTCCCCTCATCCGCCCTTCGGGCACCTTCTCCCGCAGGCGGGAGAAGGGAACAGCCTGCATTTCTGACATTTTGGGCCCACGATGCACATCCTCCCCCTGCACGCCGATACCGACCTGCTGGCGCTGCATCGGCTCGCACCGCATCGCTATCCGGTCCTGCTTGAATCCACCGCCGCCGGCAAGCTCGGCCAGTGGGACATGCTGCTGATCGCCAACGGCAGCCAACTCCTGCTCAACCCCGACGGCAGCCTGCAACGCGAAGACGGCATCCCAGTTGAAGGCGACTTCCTCTCCGCACTTGATCGCGACTGGCAATCCCTGCGCCAAGCCCGCAACCCGATGGAAGCGGATATCCCGTTCCGCGGCGGCTGGGCCCTGCTGCTCGATTACGAGCTCGCGCAACAAATCGAACCCATCCTGCAGCTGCCACAGCGCAGCGACGGCCTGCCAACCGCAATCGCATTGCGTTGCCCGGCAGCAGTACTGCGCGAGCGCGACAGCGGCCGCTGCATCGCCATCGCCGAAGACGACGCAGCAGACCTGCTCGCCCAGCTCCAGCACGATCAAACCGAAGCCGCACAGCTGCCGCCCTTGCCGCAGTGGAACGGCCCCAGCGCAATCAACGAAGACGCAGGCGAGCGCTTCACCGATGGCGTGCACAAGGTCATCGACTACCTGCATGCCGGCGACGTCTTCCAGGTGAACCTGTCGCGCCGCTGGCAGGCGCAGTTCGACGCGCAACTCGCGCCCGAAGCGCTGTACGCGCGCCTGCGCACCGCCAACCCCGCGCCGTTCGCTGGCCTGTTCACGGCCGCCGGCCGCGCCGTGGTCAGCTCCTCGCCGGAGCGCCTGGTCTCGGTCAGCGGCGATGTGGTGCAGACCCGCCCGATTGCCGGCACCCGCCCGCGCTTTGCTGGCGACGACGATGCCGCCCGCATCCAGGAGTTGGTCGGCCATCCCAAGGAACGCGCCGAGCACGTGATGCTGATCGACCTGGAGCGCAACGACCTGGGCCGCATCGCTGCGCCCGGCAGCGTCGAGGTCGATGAGCTGATGATCGTGGAGAGCTATGCCCACGTGCACCACATCGTCAGCAACGTGCGCGCGCGCCTGCGCCCGGACGTGACCCCGGGCGAAGTGATCGCCGCCACGTTCCCCGGCGGCACCATCACCGGCTGCCCCAAGGTGCGCTGCATGGAAATCATCGCCGAGCTGGAACAGACCGCCCGCGGTGCCTACACCGGTGCCTTCGGCTGGCTGAACCGCGATGGCGACATGGACCTGAACATCCTGATCCGCACCGCGGAAGTGCAGGGCAGCACCGCCAGCTTCCGCACCGGCGCCGGCATCGTGGTGGATTCGGTGGCCGACAAGGAACTGGACGAAACCCGGGCCAAGGCGCGCGGGCTGTTGCGTGCGCTCGATCCACAATGATGAACGCCGTTTTGGCTGGCGTTGCCGCCAGCGCGGTATCCTGCGCATCCACTATTTGAAGACGGGGTGACCATGGCGGGTGCCAAGCGCGGATGTCTGTTGGTGCTGGCGGTGTTGTTGCTGCTGGTCGCCTTGGCAGGCGCAGGTGCGGCCTGGTTGTGGCAGCGGCAGGGCAGCTTTGCCGATGCGCCGCTGACCCCGTCCGAGCAGAGCGTCAGCATCGCCTCCGGTGATTCGCTCAACAGCGTGCTGCGCAAGCTGCGCGCGGCCGGCGTCGACGAAGGCGACGACCTGCAATGGCAGCTGCTGGCCCGCCAGCTCGACGCCGCCGGCAAGCTGAAGATCGGCGAATACGCCCTCGACCCGACACTCACGCCGCGCCAGCTGCTGCTGAACATGCGCCAGGGCAAGGTGCTGCAATACCGCGTCACCATCGTCGAAGGCTGGAACATCCGCCAGCTGCGTGCCGCCCTGGCGCGCGCGCAGCCGCTGCAGCACGAAACCACCGACCTGTCCGACACCGAGCTGATGGCCAAGCTCGGCTTCGCCGACCAGCACCCGGAAGGCCGCTTCCTGCCGGAAACCTATATCTACCAGCGCGGCGACAGCGACGTGGACGTGCTCAAGCGCGCCCACGCGGCGATGGAGAAGGAGCTGGCCGCCGCCTGGGCCGAGCGCAGCGACGACCTGCCGCTGAAGTCGCCCTACGAGCTGCTGATCCTGGCCTCGATCATCGAGAAGGAAACCGGCCTGGCCAGCGAGCGCCCGCAGATTGCCGGGGTGTTCGCGCGCCGCCTGAAGATGGGTATGCGCCTGCAGACCGATCCAACCGTGATCTACGGCATCGGTAGCGCCTACGACGGCAATATCCGCAAGGTGCACCTGACCACCGACACGCCGTACAACACCTATACCCGCGCCGGGCTCACGCCGACGCCGATCGCCATGCCTGGCCGCGACGCGCTGCATGCCGCCGCCAAGCCGGCACCGGGCGATGCGCTGTACTTCGTCGCCGTTGGCGATGGCAGCGGCGCGCATGTGTTCTCCGCGTCCTACACCGATCACAACAGCGCCGTGGCCGAGTACCTGAAGCGGCTACGCGCCAAGCGCAGCGAGGCCGCAGCGCAATGAGTGGCATGACCCGAATGATGTACAGGATGTCCCGATGAGCGAAGCACTCGCCCCTTGGCAGCAGCGCGTCTATGACCAGACCGTGGCTGCGCTGGACGTGGGCCGGCTCGGCCACGGCCTGTTGTTGTGCGGCCCGGCCGGCATGGGCAAACGCGCAGTGGCGATGCAGCTGGCCGCGCATGTGCTAAACCACGGTGAGGACGCTGCGGCACGCCAGCGCAACGCCCAGTTGATCGCCGCCGGCACCCACCCGGACCTGCAGTTCACCAGCTTCATTCCCAACAAGACCGGCGACAAGCTGCGCACCGAGATCGTCATCGAGCAGGTGCGCGAGATCTCGCAGAAGCTGGCACTGACCCCGCATTACGGTGTGGCCCAGGTGGTCATCGTCGATCCGGCCGACGCCATCAACCGCGCCGCCTGCAATGCCTTGCTGAAGACGCTGGAAGAGCCGTCGCCGGGCCGTTACCTGTGGCTGCTCAGCGCCGACCCGGCGCGCCTGCCGCAGACCATCCGCAGCCGCTGCCAGCGCCTGGAGTTCCGCATGCCGCCGCGTGAGGAAGCCATGGCCTGGCTGCAGTCGCGTGGCTATACCGAAGGCGTGGCGCGTGAAGCACTGGACGCCACCCGCGGCCACCCGGCATTGGCCGACCAGTGGCTGCAGGGCGAGGGCATGGCCCTGCGTCGGCAGGTTGCCAGCGAGCTGGAGCAACTGCTGGCCGGCAAGCTGGGCAGCGTCGAGCTGGCCCAGCGCTGGACCGGCGACGACAACGCCGACCTGCGCCTGCGCCATGCCGCCGACCTGGCACTGAAGAAAGCGGCCGACGGCTTGACCGATCCGGCCCGATTGAACAAGCTGGCCGCCTGGTTTGATGCCGCCAATCGCACCCGCGACCTGCTGCGCACCACCATCCGCGCCGACCTGGCCGTGGTGGAGTTGCTGCTGGCATGGGGCGCGGCCAACCAAGTGCAATCCAAGGGGACTATTCGATGAGTGCGATGAACGCCCGCCAGGGCATCCTTTCGCTGGCGGTCAAGGACAAGGCAGCGCTGTACGGCGCCTACATGCCGTTCGTGAAGAACGGTGGCGTCTTCGTGCCCACGCCCAAGCGCTACTTCCTCGGCGACGAGGTGTTCCTGCTGCTGACCCTGCCGGACTCCAGCGAGCGCCTGCCGGTGGCCGGCAAGGTGGTCTGGGTCACCCCGCTGGGCGCGCAGGGCAACCGCCAGGCCGGCATCGGCGTGCAGCTGGCTGACGGCGTCGACGGCGAGGCCATCCGCAACAAGATCGAGACCCTGCTGGCCGGCACATCCAGCTCGGACAAGCCCACGCAGACGATGTGAAGTGATGTGAAGAAAAATGTTGACGTGCTCGCTCAGCCCCCTATAATGAGCGGCTCGCAACACGGGCGGTTAGCTCAGCGGTAGAGCATTGCCTTCACACGGCAAGGGTCACAGGTTCGATCCCTGTACCGCCCACCATAAAAATTTGAGTGTTGCAGACAAAACCGGCGAAAGCCGGTTTTTTCGTGGGTGTAAGGCTGCAAGTGCACGCGGTATGGCAAGCGGGTGGAGCATTCCCCGCCGCGAGATGCAGTGGGGTGAGTCACTTGGCCATGTGCTGGTACACGTCGGCCAAACGCATTGCGCAGCTGCACCACTGGGGCCAATGAGTACTCTTGGGCTTCGAAGTAACAGCCGCTACCGGGAGACGGTGGGCGTTTCCAAGTTCTAGACCAAAAGCCGCAAAAAGGCGGTAGTGAAAGATACTAATTCAGCGCTTTTTCTCGAGCAGCAATCCGTTCCACCAAGGTGTCGATCGCTGCTTCCATGGCGTGCGCCGTTTGGTCGCCGCTTTGGTTGGTGATCACGAAAATGCCCAGGTCGTACTTCGGCAGAATGTAGATGTAGCACTGCGAGCGAGGAACGCCGCCATGATGGGCGTAGTAAGTGCCTTTCGAGCGGTCGCCCGCGATGATGTTCCAGAAATAGCCAATGCTGAACTCGGAGTCGAATTCGACAAGCGTGCGATGCGATTCCTGGACCACGGAATCATCGGCCAACTGGAATTCGAGGTATTTCACCATTTCCGGGACGGTCGCCTTCACATTTCCGGATGCGCCCCAAGGTAACTGCGGCATCGGTGTGGTCGGTACCGGGTTGTTGCTGTGATAGCCGATCGCAAGCTGAGGCGCCTCGGCGTCGCTCAGCTTGATTTTCAAGTCCGTCATCGCCGCGGAATCGCGAAAAAATCCCCGTAGCAGGGACTCGTAGTCGCTCTTGTAGACGGTTTCCAGTATGTGCGCCACCAGCTCGGTTCCGGTACTGGAGTAGGCGTAGTCTTTTCCGGGCGCCTGATGAATCTCGACAGCGTGCAGGTCCTTGAAGAAATCAGCCTTGCCGTAGCCCGCGTAGATGCCATTGAGCTCGCCAGGCGTACGTTGATCGGTGAAGTCGGCGAGCACCGTGTTTGCGCGTTCGGGCAGCATGTTCGGTAGGCCACTCGTGTGCGACAGCAGGTGTCGGATGCGAATGGGGTCACCCTTGTACTGCAGGTTCGGATAGTCCCCTTGCAGGTACATCCGGACATCGTCGTCCAGACTCAGTCTGCGCTCCAACACGGCGTTGGCCATCAGGGTTCCCGCCAGGGTCTTGCTCAGTGAGCCGATTTCGTAGCGGGTCGCATCGGTCGGAACCCCCGGCCTGCCAGTTTCCATGTTGCCGCGGTGGCGAATGAATTCCTGACCCCGATACACGACTGCGATCGAGGTGGAGTGCAGCAATGGCTGTTCGATCAGCGTTGCAGCGACCTCATCAATGTCCGCTCCCAGATCCTTCGTCGGCGCATTGCTCTTGCAGCCCGCGGACAAGAGCGCGGTGGACAATACGAAAAATTTGAACCATCGCCTGTTTCGAACAATCCTCGAAATCGCTTGCATGCGTCAGTGCTTGAAGGGCCGGGAAGTAACTGCATAGACTAGCCGATCGCAGCGGCTCAACACGGTTCCCGTAGAGGCCGCCCCGGCGCCCTTCCAGTTGGTCTCCCGCCGCGGTGTATGGCGAGGAGGGGCCGTTTGTGGGGTCTTCGGTGCCGGATCTGGTTTGCGCTGCACAGCACACACCAAGCGCGAACGGGGAGATGCGGAGCGCAGGGGGCAGAGTCGATTCCTTGCTGGCAAACGCGCTTGCATTGGGGTCTTATGACGGCTGACTTAATTCAGGGATAGGAACTAGTGAAGGCTCCCGGCCAAATGATGGCCACCTCAATCAAGAAGATCCTGTTGCCAGAGATCCGCCGGCTTGGGTTTGGTGGTAGCGGGATAGCAAACTTCGTTCGTTCCAATGACGCTCACCGTGACTTCCTGTCCATCCAATACTGGACGTATGGCGGCAGCTTCATCCTGGAGTTCTGCCGCGTTCCGGCGACCTGGGTTGACCCTGACTCGGGGGAAGCGCCGAAGCGGGTCTTCGAAACGGATCCGCTGCTTAGGAAACGCTTGATCGATACGGAGCAGCACAAGGACTTTCGTGGTTTTTCGTTCAAGGCGTTCGGCAGCGAGCAGAGCCAATACGACCAGTTGGCGGCTTCGGTTGTTACGCTGTTGCCGCAGGTTGAGGCCTGGCTGGAGAGCGGGATCGTAGGGCCGAACATTCATTGAAGTTCGTTGCCGCCTGGGTATTGCATGGGCTGCCCGTACTTCCCGAATTGTGGGCTATTGAACGGAATCGGCTTTCCGGAAAATCTATGCTGGGCCGCCTGAATGATCAGGCCAACAAGGAAAGTGGCATGAAGAAATGGACCAAGCGAGTTGTCGCCTGTGGCTTTCTTTCTATGGCTGTCTTTGGTGGTACGGCCTCGGCGTCCTGGTGTGGGACGCCGTGTTTGAATTCATACAATGCCTGTATGAATCGCCCCGTCTTTCCCGGAGGCTCCAAACCTTGAGAGGATGGAGCCATGAGCAACAGATTGACGAGGTACGCACCCGAGGTGCGTGAGCGGGCGGTGCGGATGG